>JBFHKL010000098.1:0-13112 GCA_041595375.1 Saccharicrinis sp. | reverse complement strand
GTCGGGAATTTTAACCCTTGGAGGTACTATACTGGGCACCTCCCGCATGAAACCCTTTAAACAACAGGAAGGAGACACTGTTGAAGATAAGCCTCAGGTAATCAAAGAAAACTATGAACTTCTGGGTTTGGATGCCTTAATTTGTATTGGAGGTAATGGCACCCAGAAAACGGCCAACCTATTATCGAAAGAAGGCCTAAACGTAGTGGGCTTACCCAAAACAATTGATAATGATGTTTGGGGTACAGATGTAACCTTTGGTTTTGATTCTGCTGTAAATATTGCCACCGATGCTATTGATCGCCTGCACACCACTGCCAACTCCCACAAAAGAGTAATGGTGATTGAGGTCATGGGACACAATGCCGGATGGATAGCCTTACATTCGGGTTTAGCGGGTGGTGGAGACATCATTCTATTACCAGAAATAGAATACGATATGAACATCGTAGCCAAAACACTGCAAAGACGATCAGATAGGGGTAAGCCATATTCCATTGTAGTAGTGGGAGAAGGTATTAAAACGCCAACCAAAAAAGGAGCTGCCCAATATATAGCCCAGGAAATTCAGGAACGTACCGGATTGGAAACCCGCGAAACCATCTTAGGGTATATTCAGCGAGGAGGAAGCCCCTCTCCTGCTGACCGGATTTTAGCAACACGTTATGGTGCTTATGCAGCCAGTTTAGTGCACGAAAGAAATTTTGGAACCATGGTATGCATCAATGACGGTAAGATAGGTTCTATTCCCTTGGAAGAAGTGGGTGGAAAAACCCGTTTAATTGAAGCGGACAACACCCTGATTGAAAAAGCCATTAACTTGGGTGTCTGCTTTGGGCGATAACTAAACAATCTATTATTAAAAACCAATGGCGGTTATCGCTGTTTATAAAAAAGCAGCAATAACCGCTTTATACATCATTTAGAATGACCAAAGAAGAAATTATTGATTTAAATAAAAAGTTTGCGGACAAAAATCCCATTGAACTTATTAGCTATTTTTTAGATAGATATAAAGATAAAATTGCCCTAGCCTCAAGCCTAGGGGCTGAAGATCAGGTTTTAACTCAAATGATCACTTCTATTGATACGAATGCCAGAATTTTCACGTTGGACACCGGGCGTCTTTTTCCTGAAACTTACGAGCTAATAGATCGTACATCTAAAAAATACAAAACAAATCTGGAAGTTTATTTTCCTCAGGCAGAAACTATACAAAGTATGGTTCAGAAAAAAGGAATCAATTTATTTTACGACAGTATTGAAAATCGTAAAGAATGTTGTTATAACAGAAAGATTGAACCTTTAAAACGTGCATTTAAGGGCTTAGAAGCTTGGATTTGTGGTTTAAGAGCCGAACAATCGGTTACAAGAACCGATATTCAGCTGGTTGAGTGGGACGAAAACAATCAAATTGTTAAAATAAACCCATTGGCTCAATGGACAGAAAAAGACCTTTGGGATTATATCAACGAGAAAGGAATTCCATATAATCCGCTTCACAATAAAAACTATCCAAGTATTGGTTGTCAGCCTTGTACCAGAGCTATTTTGCCGGGAGAAGACATCAGAGCTGGGCGCTGGTACTGGGAAAACCCCGATACCAAGGAATGCGGATTACATAAAAAATAGTATGAATCAACAAATATAGCTAAATAAAATAGAGCCAGGCGATTACCATCTCTTGTCTTTACCTTTTATATCATTTCTAATTTTACAAGATGAACATTTTCAAAAAACACAGCCGTATAAAATGGATTAGCGGAGTGCTGATTACATTGGTGATATCTGTCGGGTTGGTCGGCTTTAATAACGATGATGAAAGAAACTTTTCTATCGTTAAAAACCTGGATATTTTTTATACACTTTTCAGAGAGCTCAACACCTATTATGTGGATGAAACAAATCCTGAAAAGCTAATAAAAACAGGTATCGACAATATGCTAGAGTCTCTGGATCCTTATACCACTTATATTCCAGAAGATGATATGGAGGATTTTAAATTTATGACTACTGGTGAGTACGGCGGAATGGGATCTTTGATATCCAGAAATGGTAACTATATTGTTATTGCAGAACCATACGAAGGTTTTCCTGCACAAAGAGCTGGTTTAAAGGCCGGAGATAAATTACTGGAAGTAAATGACGTAAACGTAATAGGCAAACAAAGTAGTGAGGTGAGCGAACTGCTTAAAGGAGCACCTAATACACCTTTAAAACTAAAAATAGAACGCCCCGGCGAAAATAAACCCTTAACAATTGAATTAGTTCGGGAAAAAATATCTATTAATCCAGTGCCTTACTACGGAATGGTATCAGGAAAATCAGGATTGATCATCTTGAATAATTTTACACAAAACTGTTCTAAAGAAGTAGAAAAGGCCCTTCTTGATTTAAAAGAGCAGGGAGCAGAAAATATTATACTTGACTTAAGAGGCAATCCCGGAGGACTATTAGACGAGGCGGTAAAAATTGTTAACCTATTTACAAAAAAAGGCGTTGAAGTAGTTTCTACACGAGGTAAGGTGACACAATGGGATAAAGTTTACCGATGCACCTCTGAGCCTGTTGATACTATTATTCCTATTACGGTATTAATCAGTCGTGGATCGGCCTCAGCATCCGAAATTGTTGCCGGAAGCATACAAGACCTAGATCGTGGTGTACTTATTGGTCAACGTTCCTTTGGTAAAGGGCTGGTGCAAACTACCAGAAATCTTTCCTATAGCAGCAAATTAAAAGTGACCACTGCCAAATACTATATCCCTAGCGGACGATGTATTCAGGCTGTTGATTATTCAAGCAGAAATGAAGATGGCAGCGTAGGTTTAGTTCCTGATTCGCTAATCACTGAGTTTAAAACCCGCGACGGACGTTCTGTATACGATGGCGGAGGCGTTTCTCCCGATGTTAAAGTGGATATTGACAGCTATGCAAATATTTCCTTTGCCTTAGTAGCTCAAAATATGTTATTCAACTTTGCTACTGAATATGCTATCACACATAAAGAAATTCCGGCACCAACAGAGTTTAAAATTACAGATGACATTTTTGATGAATTTAAACAGTTTGTAGCCGCTAAAGAAGATTTTAAATATGAATCAGCTACCCAGGATGTCCTGAAAAAACTGAAGGATGTAGCTATCAAGGAAAAGTATTATGAAAAATCACAAAAGGAGTTTGATGAACTTGAGAAATTATTGAAACTCGATGTGCAAAAAGATTTGAATATTTTCAGAGATGAAATATCAGAATTATTAGGTGCAGAAATCATCAAACGATACTATTATCAGAAAGGAGCTATAAAATATAGTTTACAGGACGATAAAGAACTTAAAGAGGCTATTGAGACATTAGATAATCCTACACAATACAACGGTCTGTTAAACGGAACTGTTTTAAGTCATGCCGGAGACAAAAGAAGCATGAAATAAAGATATTTCAATATTAGAAAAAAGAGGAAAGTTTTAATAAAACTTTCCTCTTTTTGTATGTTTAAGGACCATTGAAGCTAGTAAATTCGCCAGAACTAATGGATTGTAATATATTCTCACTAGCGCTCCTTAGTTGCTAATAATTTGTTTAACAACAGACAAGAAATAGCTATACTGTCAATGATTTATTTATCTAACTCAGCCAGATCACGTATTACCCTGCTGGCCATATAACAACCAAAGATGGGGGGCATAAATGAAATGGTACCCACCGTTGTTTTTTTATTTCGCTCGCCTTCGGTTTTAATCATATATTCCTTAGACACCTGTTCGCTGGAATACACCACAGGAATACCCTCTCGAATGCCATCTTTATAAAGTCGTTTACGCACCATACGCGCCAAATTACAATATTTCGATTTGGAGATATCCACAATCTCTACTCTTGTAGGATCAATTTTTCCGCCTGCTCCCATTGATGAAACAATAGGCGTATTGCTTCTTATCGATTCTCTAATTAAGGCTACTTTAGGAGATAGGGTGTCAATGGCATCCACCACATAATGAAACCCATTTTGCAATATTTCTCCAAAACTATCTTCATCTATAAAATTACTGATCACCTCTATTTTTAAGGAAGGATTAATATCAAGTAACCTTTCCCCCATAATAATAGCCTTAGATTTACCTTTGGTACTGCACAAGGCAGGCAATTGACGATTTCGGTTACTATCATTAATAATATCCCCATCAATAATAGTCATATACCCAATACCTGCCCGGGCAATTAACTCAGCGGCATAAGCCCCTACTCCACCTAGTCCAACTACTAAAACTCTCTTTTTAGCCAGTTCATTAATTTTATGCTCTCCTAAAAGAAGTGTAGTTCGCTCTAACCAATCCATTCTCTATCAAAAAATTTTTTAAAATTATCTTCAATCCTTCTCTCCAATTCAATAGCAGGCACCTGCATAAGAGATGCTGCTCCGCCATATATCTCAGTAATAGACACATCTTTATCGTCCGTTTCGAACAATACAAAATTCATATCTACCTGATTTAAAATCTTTTGCACTTTTAAAGGATGTGTTAATACATTTTGCCCAAAAGAAATAAAAATATTTTGATTTGAAAACTGTTCTGCTATTTCTATAGAACCATTAAATCCATGAATAAGCCAGGGATTCTTTTTTGCACTTTTCTTTCGGATTTCAAGAATTTTATGATGCGTTTTTACAGAATGAATGATCATCGGAAGCCTGTATTTTTCAGCCAGTTGTATTTGCTGTTCAAAGATGGCTATCTGCCCTTCCATATCATGTACATTTTTATCTAAACCACACTCTCCGATAGCCTGAACCTTATTTAAACGGCAATAATCTTCCAGAATTTCTAGCGCTCTTTTCAGATCTGTTGATTTTAAAAACCAGGGATGAATACCACATGATATGAAATCTGACTTTCTGATATTGGGTAAATCCTCATCGGGATAACAATTAAGTACCGAGATAGATTCTTCCGACAATTGGTGTGTATGGGCATTAATAATCATAAACGAAAATGTAATAAAAATTAGAGTCTATTAATAACAATGAATATATCAACTTTGCTTACCTGCTCAAAAAAAACAGAAAAACCCACACGCAAATCCACACATTGTAACCCCATTGTGTGGAACTATTTCCACACTTTAATACTTAGCCATTTTATAAAAACTACCGCAAAAATCATTATATGCTAATTATATGATAGTTACATCTTTTAAATAAGATTTTACAATTTATGGCACAATTTTGATAGTACATACATTGAATGTGTAACTAATTAAAGAATAAAAAATGAATACATCATTATTAAACCGGTTAATGGCACTAATCATCACTTCCCTATTTTTGGTGATTGGGATTGTACTTTTAAAAAGTGCATCCATAAGTAAACCAATAATGAATGATTCTACACTTAGTTATACTGTGTACGAGTAAACGTTTCTCATATCACACACGAGTATTGGTATCATTCAACACAACACACAACACAACACAACACAACACAAAAAGATACCACCTAACTCTAGACTATTGTTACCATATATAGTTAAATGTAGTTCTAGGCTGCGGGTCAAAACGTTGACCCGCATTTTTTTTACCCTCATTTTCAGATTATTTAATCTGAATTATTCTAAATCAATATCAATAAATACAGAAGATTCATTCCCTGATGCATCGGTAACATAAACACCAAAATGATATTCTCCTGTTGCTGTTGCATCCTCAACACCATCACTTGTAATGGTCTCCGGAATTTGAATCTCAAGATTATCTACAAATACTTCAGTTTGTGCAGCATCGAAAGTAATGGTTTCCGTGTAACTCCAGGCAAACTCATCATCATCATCATCATCATCATCCGATTTTAAACCTGAAGTTGATTCATGATCATGCTCGTCGAAATTACTGTGAATTTCAATTTTGTATGATGCTAATTCTTTATTATCGGAGAAATAGCACGAAAAATAAATAGATTCACCGGCAGAAAAAACATCATAATCCACAGGTGAGCTAACTTCAATGGAAGGAGATGTTGTGTCTATCTCATCATCATCGGTACATGAGATAAATAGAACAACAGCGAATGGCAAAATGTACAATAAGTTTTTCATGATACTTTACTTAATTAAATGTTTAAAAATTAAAATGGAACTTTTATTAATAATTGAATGTTTCTTCCTAATTCAGGAATCTCAATACTCCTGTAATAACTCAGATGGTTAAAATATTTAGTATTAAATAGGTTACTACCTTTTAAGCTGGTAAAAACCTGACGATCAAATAAATTAACATGCCCTGATACCCCGGCTCCTAAAATGATATATCCATCGGTAGGGTCTTCGTTTTGCGCCACACGATTCTGTTTAAATGCAAAGCGCGTATTGATAAATGCTTTAAAATCAGATTGACGATAATGCTTTTTGTTAAATACATAGTCGAGTTCTAAAAAACCGTTAGCAGGAGGCGTATAGGGCAACGGATATCGCTCACTAACATCTGAAGATAATTGTTGGTTATAGATATATTCGAAGGTAAAAGATGAGCCAAATCGACTAAACCAGTTTTTATATATCCTAAACTCAACACCATTCAATAAAGCTTCAGTTTGCGCATATTGATAAATTTGTCCTGCGTGGGGTAATAAACTCCATTCTACCGAAGGGTTTAAATACAGATAATTGGAAAAATAATAGATATACGGACTAAATTCAAAACCCATATCTGCAGTGTGCCATTCTATATTGCCGTCGAGATAATATCCTTTTTCAGAATGAAGGTCACCGTCTCCTTTCTCATGCCTAAAAGAGCCATGGTGTATTCCATTGGATCCCAATTCTACGGCCGTAGGAACACGAAATGCTTTACCGGCATTCATGCGAAATATAGTTGCATTATTTAGCTTATAAATAAGACCAAGCACCCAACTGATATCGTGATAGTTCTTATCTAGGTCAATACTTCGTTGTGCATAACTATTAGCTGTACTTTGCTCATAACAATTTGAAATAAAATAACTATACAGTATATCATCGAAATACGCTTGCGTTTCTACCGATCCATAATCGTAACGCAAACCTGCATTTAATGTAAGTCTGGATTTCACTTTTATCTCATCCCGCAAGAAAAAACCAAGATTAAAAGCATTATAGTTAGGCAACAGAAAATTATATCCATCCACTTTATTACTTTTCCATTGACTCTGTGTGCCCAATGATACTTTATGAATATCATTCAGTTTTAAAGTTAGCCTCCCGTTTGCTGAATAGGTCTTCAAATGAAAATCAAACTCCATGTTTTCATTCTCTTCAGGTGCACTCTGGTTTGGGTAATGTGTATGAAATTCACTCCATTCCTGGCGCACATTATCCTGATATCCCACATCAAAAACTACATTTCCGTTCTGTAGAAAATACTTCGTATGACTTAAGAGCTTTAAATGTTTAGCTTCCTGGTAGGGAAAATCAATATTTCTGTAATCTCCGTCATCCAGCACTCTATCCAAATCAGGTATTCCGTGAGACCCGGGAAAAAAGCCGGATTTTTGGTATACATTACTTAGGGTAATCATTGATTTAAATGTCGAGTCTATATGACCGCCTTGAAAAAAGAAATCTAACTCATTACCCGCCGTATTCTTTAATCGATTATTATAAACTGGGATGTACCGGGTTAAATAGACAATGTGGTCAGTTGGAACACTGTAATCGGCAAAATCGAGTATAGAAGTTCTAAACTTAAAGAAATTTTTATCGCCTCTGCCTTGTAAATAAAACGACCCTCCGTAGGTATAATTAACTGTTTTAGTTAATACCGATGCTTCGCCTGAGAAACTGTTTTTTTCAGGTGTATTATTGTTGGTAATATCTATATAGCCCCCAATAGCATCACTGCCTAATTCAATTCCGGAAGCTCCTTTAACTATTTCGACAGTTTCTACAGTAAAGGGATCTATTTCTAATCCATGATCAGCACCCCATTGTTGCCCTTCCTGTTTAACGCCATTTTCGCTAACCACAACACGGTTAAATCCCATACCTCTGATAACCGGTTTTGATGCATTAGCTCCAATATCCATTGAGTTAACTCCGGGTATACGTTCCAGAGTATTCACTAAGGTACTGTTTAAGTTATTTGCAATAAACATTGAATTAAGCACCTCATTCTTCTTTGTTTTTTGTGTACTGATGGCACTCGTTTCAACGGCAATTTCGTTCAAAAGTCTGCTGTCAGGTAGCAAACGTATTTTTATTGGCTCATTTTTTAAAATATGAAAAGTACTGTCCATTTTCATATAACCTATAAATGAAAATGTAAGTCTTAATGTATTAGAAGAAATATGATCGACAACAAATTTCCCATCGTGATTGGTCACCACACATAGCTGATTATAATATACATGACATCCTACTAAGGGTAATCCCAATTCGTCATAAACCATTCCTTCAATGGTATAATTTTGAGCAAATAACGGCATAGTCATTATCCACACAAAACAAATGATAAAGCTTTGTTTCATCGTAAACGAAGAATTATAAGTCAGTGATGAGGCAATCCCGGAATACTCTACAGGCTTACCCTGATTGGGTAGGCTTGAGACAGCTCAGCATATTTCTTATCAATCGGTTTAATCTTATGGGAAAAAACCGGATTTATAAGCCATACCAAGAGTAATATATACCGATACCCAATGGCAATACTGATCACTATACTATTGTATTAGCACTGCAGTTCAATAGTAATGACTATTGAAAATAATAAGATAAAAATATTAGGAGAGTATGCTAAATGGAGGACCCCGCAGTTGAATACAGGGAATGTAATAGACAACTTTGCATTCAATTGTTTTCCATTTTACAACCTGATACTTAATATTGACAAATGGAGTTAAATGAAATATTTGCGAAATGTGAAAATGAGCAAATTCAAAATCGCATACAGCACATTTTTTTTGCGCAGTTTGTATTTTAAATTGATTACTTTCGTGCAAACAGACATTGTGATGTTGGCAATGATGACTATAGCTTACCTGATGTTGATGATGAAGCACTACATGAACCGACTGAAACACTATAGAATATAGTATCACCAGGGAAATAAGCGAGGAGATTATCTTTAAAAATCGATTCATATACGGCAAAAATATAACTTCTTAACAATGTTCCTATCAAAAAGTTTTAATGAATAAACTTTTCTAGCAACACATTATTGAAACTATTGACAAAGGAATTTAAAAATTTGCTAAATATTGACGTCTTATTTTTACTTTTGGGAATTAATAAGATTATCTTTGAAATAAGCATGAATAAATACTGCTTGACCATAAATAATCTCACAAAATCACTTGCTGTATGTACAGGATTCTCATAATTGATGACGATACTTCTTTTGGCTTAATGATTGAAGGTTTTTTGAAACGCAAAGGTTTTGAAACTACATTTGCCAGCACCTATAAACATGCGATCAACCTTATTACAAAACAAACTTTTGACATTGTTTTAACCGACTATAGGCTTGACAATGCGACCGGTCTTGATCTTCTCCCTGAGATCAAAAAACAAAATGCACAAATACCCGTAATATTAATTACTGCTTACTCTGATATCAGGATAGCCGTAAATGCCATTAAGCAGGGTGCATTTGAATATATCACCAAACCAATTAACCCCGATGAATTATTACATGTCATTCAAAGAGGCCTTGAGAAAAAGAACCATGTTCCCAGTAAGAAAAAGGATGTTAAAGGAAAAAGTGACTACATCAAAGGGATAAGCAAGCATTCGCTGGAAACAGATCAACAAATAGAATTGATTGCCCCAACCGAACTATCGGTACTCATACTTGGAGAAAGCGGGGTTGGTAAAGAGTATGTTGCCCAGCGTATTCATGAGCTTAGCAACCGAAATAACGAACCCTTTGTAGCTGTTGATTGTGGTGCTCTGCATACCGACATTGCCACCAGTGAGCTCTTTGGTCATAAAAAAGGCTCTTTTACCGGTGCCATGGAAGATAAGGCTGGGCACTTTGAGGTGGTTAAGAATGGTACTATTTTCCTTGATGAAATAGGTAATCTGAGCTACGATGTTCAGGTAAAATTACTAAGAGCCATACAGGAACGTAAAGCCAGAAGAATGGGTGGTAACGAAGAATACCCCATCTCCTGCAGATTTATTGCTGCTACCAATGAAGACCTGAGATTATCTTCTTTTAGCGGGAAGTTTCGCGAGGACTTATATCACCGCTTAAATGAATTCTCTATTCAGATACTACCTCTGAGAAACAGAAAAGAAGACATTCTTTTTTATGGCATTAAATTTTTAGATTTTGCCAAGAATGAATTTGACAAATCAAATATCTCCATCAGCAGCCTGGTAAAAGATATATTTCAACAATACGAATGGCCCGGCAATTTAAGGGAGCTAAGAAATGTGATCCGAAGAGCGGTTTTATTATGCAAAAGCAATGAGATCACGGTAAATGAGTTGCCTAACGAAATTCAGCAACCTGCAATGGAGCATAAGCAGGATATCCCTGTTCAATTAAAGGAAGCGAAAGAAAAATCGGAGCGCGATATCATCATCGAAACCCTGGAACAAACACGCTATAATAAAGCAAAGACAGCCCGCATTTTAGGCATCGACAGAAAGACTTTATACAATAAAATCCATAAATACAATATAGACGCCTGAAGCAGACTGATGAAGCAAGCATAAATATGACTGTGTAACAGATAAAGGCTCAATACCTATAGCTCACAAACAAAACCAAGAAACAGCGTTCAGCCACATTCACTACAGTATTTAGCCCACACTTCCCGCTACACATATACTTTCATCGCTTACTCACGCAACAGATTTCTTACCTTTTGCCATACATCAAGCAACTCCTCCAATAATATCTTCATTTCTTCTATAGAAAGATCATTAATTGCTGCTTTTTCCAATTGGCTTAACACACTTACTCCACCTATAATTTTAAACTGCCGGAATCCTGTAAGTAATTTATGCGCTCGCTCCGACACAATTTTATGGGGAGACTCATTCTTCAGCTCTTCTTGCATATCCGCTATCCCTGCATCGCTATTGCTTACAAAAGTTTGAATAACCGAATTCAGGAATGCCTGATCATCTCCTGTAAATGATTTTACCTCTGTCAAACTATAGAGATCTTCACCCTCTTCTTCATTGTTTGTTACATCAGTAAATTCATCCTCATCCTCCTTGCTATTTTTAAAAATACTATCCAACTTAGCCATTACCTTATCCTGACTAAAAGGCTTAGCCATCACCCACACACTTTCATTATCCGCAGCTTCTTTTAAATCGGCATTTACCATGTCGGCAGTTAAAAATAAAACAGGCGTGGTCACATGATATTGTTCTCTGATGATTTTCATAAATTGCAGTCCATCTAATTTAGGCATATGTAAATCCATCATAATCAAATCATACTTAACATGACCAATGGCCTTGAGAGCCATTTCTGAAGATGAATTTACATCCAAACGACAACAATTTTCGTGTAACATACTATCTATAAGCTGGCATATCATTTCATCGTCGTCAATGGCCAGAATACTTTTGTCAGAAAAATCATAATGAATGATGGAACGATCATCAGCAAGCTGCTGCTCTCCTTTAATGTAGGGGATGTGGAATATAAAAGTACTTCCTTCACCTACTTTACTTTGCAGTTGTATACTTCCTCCCATTGCCTCAATAATCTGTCGACTAATGGACAGGCCTAAGCCGGTGCCTGAATATTTTCTGGACAAGCTGATATTTACCTGGTTAAACATCTTAAAAATGGATCTCTGCTTATCTTTGGGTATACCTATACCGGTATCCTTTACAATAAATTGAAGCTTATCTTTTTTTATATCTACCCGATAATATACCGAACCTTCATGAGTAAACTTCAGCGCATTACCTATCAGGTTAATTAACACCTGTTTTAATCGTAAAGAATCCGATTCGAAGAAAGTAAGCTTTTCATCGATATCATAGCTTAAACTTATTTTTGCCTTTGCGGCAACAAGGTCAAAAAGATGATACAGATCATCCATTAAAACATGAACATCAATCTGATCTTTATAAAATTCCACATTACCTGACTCGAGCATAGAAAAATCAAGCACATTATTTACCAGCCCCTTTAAATGCTCCGCCGATAAGCGAATTCGTTCAGATATAACCCGTTCTGGCTTTTGAAGTTTCTTAGTTAGTAATTGTTCCGAGAATCCGACAATAGAAGTTAGAGGAGTTCTTATTTCGTGACTCATATGCGCCACAAATTGTTCTTTTACCTTCAGCAATTTATCCACTCTTTCTTTGGCACGAATAATATCATTCTTTAGTTTCTGACTCCTGTTAATATCCCTACTTATCCAGAAGATAAAAAACAGCATTAAAAATATAGCTGAACCCACCAACATGAGGATTCTGTTGATAAGGTCGGTACGCATACGTTCCAGGTCCTTCTGCTTTTTTATATTACGCGCTATGGTGATATCATGTAAATTACTAACAATAGTTTTTATCCTATCGGTCAGTAGGCGATCGAGCTGAATCAATTCACTCTCATGTTTCTGAACCCTATAATTCAAACTTTTTTCCTGCCTACCTGCTTGAATAATCTGAGTTCGGATCTCATCCATTTTTTCATCTGCTCTGGCTTCTTCCATTATTGTAGAATCAACCTGAGTGCTGATCAATGGTTCACTATCGGCAAGCGGTTCCGGTTTCTTTTTACTACCAAAAACTCTTTTTAAAAACCCAACCTTCTCCTCCCCATCTACTAAACTATCATTTAAGACTGCAGACTTTAAAGTATCCACCGTTAAGCTGGTAATGGTATATTGCGTGACCTTATAATCCAAAGAATCGGGAATGGAGGCCAGTAAATTTTCGGTAGATAAAGAATATAGCTTCTTGATATTGATATTAACCAGCTGATCCATTAAATATCGCTTTTCCATATATAAGCGCTCAACCTCCTCTATCTCCTCCTGAGATCCCTGATCGGGGAAAATATGAGGCAGATAATTCAACATAGCCAACACCGAATCATGATGCATTTCGTACTGTGCCTTATACTCAGGATTTCCCGTAATTCCATATACCCGACTAAGCCC
>JBFHKL010000097.1:0-13213 GCA_041595375.1 Saccharicrinis sp. | reverse complement strand
GAAATTTTCAGCTAAAATTGTTTAGTTAATTATTTTAAAAAGGCACAGTGATTTTTTGTATTATTGTAGCGTCTTTTATAGTAGAATTGTGACTCTGATATATCCAATAATTTGTTTAGAGTTAATATATAGATAGTTAGATTTTTTATTAATGTCTTTTACTTATAGCTTCTATGGTGTTATAATTCTTATGATTTAACTTAAGTTAATTAAGTAATTTATAAAGCTGAAATGTTAATGTGTAACTATAAAGTAACAAGTCTAAAATCAGCATATTGCATAATAGAAGATAAATCCCTAATTCTTGAAAGTTATAAAGGAAAGTTTAATGTTAATGAGTTAATTGCAATTAAGCAGTGTATAAAAGAGGATATTTTTTACGATCCCAATTTTAATGTTATTCAAGATATTAGTGAAGCGATATTTGAATTTAAGTTTCACGAAATTAGTAGACTTATTGAGCTTAGTTCTTATGAATCAAATATAAATCATCGAAGATCATGTATGCTAACTACTACACCTAACCAAGTAGTCATGGCGTTAGGCTATGATATGTTAAAAAAAGACCTGCCTGTATATATACATGTATGTAGTACATTGGAAGAGGCACTTCATGTTGTTGGAGTGAAAAAAATAGATAGATCGCTAATACAACAATATCTTAACAAATTAAAATCTCAACTCACTAAAGCAAATTAATAGTTAGTCTAGTCCTTTTCAAATCATATTTATTTTTAATAAGTGGAGCCGATATAAATGTTACTAAGCATTTCTGTTATTTGTTTCCCGGTTTTCTGGTAGTTTATTTCAGAAATTTGCTAAAGGAAACTCCAGCTGTTCTTAATGTTTACTTATCCTTAGCTATTCACACATCATGATTTTGCTGAGGAGGTCGTATTTCATCAGTTGGTGAATAGTAAATGTTGCCATCCATTCAGGTATTCAAATTCAATTGTTAAATCAATTTTGTATTTACTGATATGACAGTATGCTGTAGCACATCGCTTATTTCCTTAAATTTATTTTACATGAAACACCCTTGCAAAAGGTTTTACACACAAGAAGATGATTGCAATTTGGGTGTTACTTATGGCAAATAAAAATCACTTATATACATTTGAAATTGTTTATATGTATTCCTTTTCTATACCCTTTATAAGTTTGATTAATGGGATGGCTTTCTTGCTTCCGGTAAAAACTGTATTTATTTGATCTGTATAAAATAATTGAATGATGTTCAGTAAACTTGGCATAAATAAGCTGTCTTCCTTTATTTTTAAGTGCAGCATAATTATTTAATATTATAAATATATTGTATTGTAAATTTAAGGAATGAGAAGATTATGATTATAAACTGATTATATACATTTTTATTGATGGTGCAGAAAAACTAAGTGATTATATAAAACATATAGGAAATATTATTTGATAAAAATGTAGGATGATTTAAGTCTTTTTAGTTCAATAAGAGGAGATTACATCTATATGATCCACAAATATTTTGTTAAAAAAATCTCTACTGTGCAAGTTTAAATGCTCAATATTATTATTTTTAGTTTTTTAAATGAGTTCTTTCACATACTGCGGTTGTGTTTTATTATGAGTTTGGTACATTAAAATAATTTGGTTTATTATGTCAGATAAAGACTTTTTTATTGTAGGTATAGGTGCTTCGGCAGGTGGTTTGGATGCCATTCAACAGTTGTTCGACAATATTCCTGCTGAAACAGGAATGGCTTTTGTGATTGTGCAGCACCTTTCACCCAATTTTATTAGCCTAATGCCCGAATTGTTGGCCAAGCATACCCAAATGGAAATATTTACAGCGGAGAATGGGCAGACTTTACAACCTAACTCTATTTACCTGAATCAAAAAAACAAGAATCTATACATAAAGGGTAAGCAATTGTTTCTAACCGAAATAAGTCCAAAGCCCAACCTGAATCTCCCAATTGATTTATTTTTTCATAGCCTTGGCGAGGAACACAAAGATAAAGTAGTAGGGATCATTCTCTCGGGTACCGGTTCAGATGGCTCACGGGGTATAAAAAGCATAAAAGAAGCTGGTGGAATACTTATTGTACAAGAGCCTGAAAGTGCTCAGTTTGACGGTATGCCTAATACGTGCATCGCCACTAATTTAGTTGATTTTATTTTAAAGCCCGAAGAGATTGCAGAAACCCTTATAAAAATCTCAAACCATAGCATACATCAGACAGAAGAAGAGAAAGAGATGAAATCGAATGAAGTAGTTTATTACCAAATTTTAGACCTGGTACATAAATATTCGTCCATTGATTTTAAGCAATACAAAAAAAATACACTGTTGCGGCGTCTTGAAAAACGGATGAATATCATTAAAATTACCACGCTGGACGACTACCTGGCATATTTAAAAAGCAATCCAAGCGAAGTAAATACCCTAATGCAGTCTTTTTTAATTGGAGTAACCCGTTTTTTTAGGGATGTGGAAGCCTTTGAGCTCCTAAAAACGAAAGTTATCCCGGAATTGTGTAAGAATTATAAAAATATTGAAGAACCACTCAGGGTTTGGGTGCCCGGCTGTTCAACTGGTGAAGAAGTGTATAGCATCGCTATTCTGTTGGATGACCATATAAAACAGGCACGTTTGAATATAGGCTTTAAAATATTCGCTACCGATATTGATGAGAATGCCCTTGAAATAGCTGGTAATGGTGTTTATTCTCCTAACTCGGTAAGTGAAGTATCTAGAGATATCATTGAGAGCTATTTTGTCAATGATGCAGGTAATATGAAAGTTGTTAAACGACTTAGAGAACGCATCGTTTTTTCTAAACACAATCTTCTTAAAGATACACCATTTATTCGCTTGGATTTAATTTCGTGCCGTAACCTGCTCATTTATCTCGAAGCAAGTATTCAACAAAAAGTTTTGATGAATTTTCAATTTGCTTTGCGGAAAAATGGTTTTCTACTATTGGGAAACAGCGAATCACTGGGTCATCAGTCGAAGTTTTTTAAGCCCATTAGCTCGAAAATGAAAATTTATCAATGTATTGTCGACACCAAACGCCTTCCTATGCAAGATTTACCAGATGAGCGCATCAGTACTATGAGTTTTAAAAATACTCAATCACCTGTTCATCAAAGGTTTGAATATCAGTTTAAACAAGACCCTGAAAGTGCTTTTTATAAACACATGAGCCAGAAGTTTAGCCCAGCTTTGGTTTTTATAGATAGCGATTTCAATATACTTTTTGTTAATGGCGATATTACCACACGCCTTTCGGTGAATCAGGGTTTATTTCAAAGTAACTTGCTCAAGCTGGTCAGCAAAGAGTTGGCTAGCATTATTCGAAGTGGTATTCGCAAAGTTGAAAGAGAAGAAGTTGAAGTGCTTATTACCGATGTGGTAAACAAAATGGGAGAACAGGAGTATTGTTTCGACCTTGGATTTCACAAAATTAAAGACTTTAATGGTATAAGTAATGTGTATGTGGTTTATTTTAGTAACGACAAACAACATACGTCAAAAAAGATTATTACTCTTAAGAATACTGAGACCAACGAACTTAGCAAGCAACGAATAGCTGAACTGGAAGATGATCTAAAAGATAATAAAACAAGGCTGCAAAGTGTTGTGGAAGAGCTGGAAACGAGTAATGAAGAGTTGCAGGCATCCAACGAAGAGCTGATGGCTAGTAATGAGGAGCTACAGAGCACCAATGAGGAATTACAATCGGTAAACGAAGAGCTATATACCGTTAATGCTGAATTACAAGAAAAAAACAAAGAGCTGTCGTATTTAAATAACGATGTAAATAACCTATTGAATGCTACCGAAATTGGTACCTTGTTTTTAGATGTGGATTTACGTATCCGTAGATTCACGCCTGCCCTTCAAAAGCATTTCAACTTGCAAAGTGAAGATGTAGGAAGGAGCATTGCAAGTTTTGCATCGAATTTTAATGAAGAAGACCGCAAAAAGATGATCGAAGACTGTAAAGCCGTTCTATATCAATTGAAAGAGATGGAGGCTGAAGTTTGTGATCAGGAAGGTGACTGTTTTCTGCGCAGGATTAGCCCTTTTATTACCGCTGACAAAAAAATTGAAGGACTGGTTATTACCTTTGTAAATATTACTCAAGTATTACAAATAGAAAATGAGCTTAAGGAAAGTGAAAAACTTTATAAAACTGTATTTACCAATGCAGGTCTGGGAATTACTACCGTTTCTCCTGAAGGAGAATTACTTACGGTAAACCGCGAATTGGAAAATATCCTGGGTTATTCACGTGCAGAATTAACCCAAATGACCTTTACAGAACTTACCCACCCCGATGATCAGGAAGCAGATGTAGTACAATTTACCAAATTAATGCAAGGGGAAATTAATGCTTATAAAATGGATAAGCGTTACCTCCATAAGAAAGGTCATGTGGTATGGGGTCAGCTTACTGTAACTTCCGCTAAAGATGATCAAAATAATATCTTATATTCTGTGGCTTTGGTAAAAGATATTTCCGAAAACAAAAAGGCGGAAGATAAGTTACAGCTGACTACAGAACGTTTAACAGAAGCCCAAAATATTGCCTTACTTGGTAATTTTGAACATGATTTTAAAGAGGATACTTTATGGTGGTCGGAACAAAGTTATAAAATACTAGGTTTCAAGTTATCGCCCAAACCTCCAGAGTATAATGTGTTTGTAAAGCGCTTATCTGATGATGATGCAGAAAGGTTAAATAAATTGTTACAAAGAGCAGAAATGCACGGTGAAGATTATAGCCTTACCTTTAAATATCATTTGCCAGAAACAAAGGAAATTAAATATATATGGTTACAGGCAAAAGTTATCTTCGATGATTTTAATCAACCTCAAGGATTAAAAGGCATTGTTCAGGATGTTAGCGAAAAACGTAAGATGGAGATAGAAAAATATATTTATCTTGAGAGAATGTCTTCGTTAATGGAATATACCGACGAGGGTTTTTATTTATTCGAGACAAAAGAATCTGTTGATGTGAATCTTCCGCTAGAAAAGCAATTGGAGTTGATCTATTCAGGCACTATAGTAGAATGCAATAGTGCTCAAGCAAAAATGTACGGTTACAAAACGCCAGAAGATATTGTTGGTAAAACATTAGCAGAATTGCACGGCGGCAATTCAAACCCAGAAAATAGATCATTCATTAGATCTTGGATTAAAGAAGGTTATGAAATCAGAAATGCGGTATCAGAAGAGAAAGATAAAGATGGCCACACGATCTATTTTTCGAACAATATTATCGGTATCATTAACAAAGGAAAGCTTGAAAGAATTTGGGGTACACAGAAAGATATAACCGCCAGTGTGGAATATGAAAGAAGTCTGAAAGAAGCCAAACGAAAAGCCGAGGTCGCTAATATTTATAAAAACCAGTTTTTGGCCAATATGAGTCACGAAATCCGTACACCAATGAACGGTGTTGTGGGCTTTGCTGATTTGCTGGATGAAGACGGTATTGATCCTCAAACCAGAAAGAAATTCATCAATATCATTAAAAACAGTTCAAATCAGTTACTTAATTTAATTAATGACATTATTGATGTTTCAAAAATTGAAGCTAATGAATTAAAACTTGAGTTTAAAGAATGTAAATTAAAAGATTTGCTGGAGAATCTGGAAGCAACGTTTAATGAGACAAAAAAAGATAAGCAGCACATCCTCCTAAAGTGTACTATTCCGAAAGAACATACAAACCTTAGTATTCAAACCGACCCTCTGCGTTTGCAACAGGTGTTGTCTAATTTAATGAGTAATGCCTTTAAGTTTACCGATAAAGGTACCGTTGAATTCGGGTTTAAAGTTTCAACAAAAAATAAAATTACTTTTTTTGTAAAGGATAGTGGTTCAGGTATTCCTAAAGATAAACTGGATGCGATATTTAATCGTTTTGAACAACTTAAAACAGGTAAGCATGTTAAAAACGATGGAACAGGACTTGGGCTATCAATTTCGAAAGGTATTGTGAACTTGCTTGAAGGAAATTTTAAAGTCGATTCAGAAGTAGGAAAGGGAACAATCTTCACTTTTACTATTCCACTGATTAAAGGAGCTAGCTCTATGAAGACAAAAAAAAATAGGTCAATTGAGGCAAAAATATCAGAAGAAACAACTGTTCTTGTGGCAGATGATGAAGCTGTAAACATAGAATATTTTAAAGTGCTTTTTGATAATCTTCCAATTAATGTTATTTATGCTGAAAATGGTATAGCGGCTGTGGAGGCGTATAGAATGAATACAAATATTGATATAGTATTAATGGACATAAGAATGCCTGAAATGGATGGAGTGGAAGCAACCAAGGAAATACTAAAAATAAACCCTAATGCCAAAATTATTGCCCAAACAGCTTATGCTATGGCTGCAGACCGAGATAAATATTTAGCGATGGGCTTTGTGGATTACCTATCCAAACCGATTGATAAAGCAAAACTAATGAAAAAGCTTATTAATTTAAAAATACAGAATTAATAAAAACCATTATCCTGTGGTGGTGTCCTTATGTTAAGGTAGATGTTGGGAATGAAATACTGGAGCAAATATTTTATGATTATAGGATCATAAAAAAATGGATACTGATTATGGAGCATAATCTTTAGTTCAAATATCAATTTAAGCAATGTACATTGAGCCATTGCTTATAAGCTGGAAGAATGTTTGGTAAAACCTGTTAAAGAATACTTTTCCTTATGCTGTAATAATGCCCCAAAAGGAGCAATACCCGTACTAACCTCAATCATAATTAGCGGATTCTCTTTATCTTGAGGTATAAAAAAAGCATTATTATTGATGATTGAGAAAGGAAGAGAAGTTCCTGTTTGTGTGGTTTGGTTGGTAAAGACGGAATAGGCATCCTTCATGCTTACTATCCTTATAATTAAGACTGATGGCTTGAATCGTTAGATGTATTTCATCTGGATATAATGCAGGACTTGAAGCGATAAAGTATTCTCGTTGCATAAAATATGGTAGCTTTTGATATGCCTGAAATTCCCACTTCTTCTATAGCAGCAGTTTTTTTCTATTATTATTTTCCTATGCACTATAACTAGGACCTGGTCATAAAAGAAATGATAATTGCATCCCGTTAGCCTTCTCATTTTTTAATCTGCTACCGTAATGTCAAATCATAAAAACTAAGCGTTCTATTAATCAATGAAGTAGGGTTTTGTATTGGCGTATACTTTCGCTAAATTGGGTAAGAAAATAATCTCGTATTTTTTAAATTTTAAGGTATCACTCACAAAACGTATAAATATGAAATACTATTTTGAAAAAATATTGAATTGTTCTTTCGATGAAGCAGTAGAAAGAGCAACAGAAGCACTCAATAAAGAAGGATTTGGGGTTTTAACTGAAATTAATATCCACGAAAAGCTAAACGAAAAATTAGGTGTTGATTTCAGGAAATACCGGATACTCGGAGCATGTAATCCTGGTTTTGCCTATCAAGCGCTCCAGGAAGAGGATAAAATTGGAACCATGTTACCTTGCAACGTTATTGTTCAGGAAATTTCAGCAACCCAAACGGAAGTTGCTGCTGTTGACCCAATGGCATCTATGCAATCAGTAGGAAATGAAAAACTGGCTGGTATTGCCAATGAAGTTCAACAAAAACTAAAACGGGTTATTGATAATATTTAACTATAGGTTTCTGATTTCAATACTTATTGCCTCTTTGCTTACTTCCTTATTCAAATTGAATTGGATAGGTTTTGCTGTGATTAAAATCTAAGGTCTTGTCATTTTGCGCTTTAAGTACTATTTTAAATTGCGTGCAAAACTTAAATAGAAACAGCTTGATTACACAAAAATGAGTAAAAAATACTATTAAAAGTTATTCTGCATCCATGATTGAACTTATAAGGACAAATTCTGATAACGAATATTTTCAGTACTTAGTTTCTGGATTAGATAAAGATCTGGCCATACGAAATGGAGAAAACAACTATTTTTTTGCTCAGTACAATAAAACGGATCAAATAAAGCATGTCATCGTGGCGTTTTTAATTGATCAGCCTGTTGGATGTGGAGCGATGAAAGAATTTGATGATCAAACGATGGAGATTAAAAGAATGTTTGTTCCTGTTCAAATGCGAGGAAAAGGTATAGCCTCAGCTATTTTGCAGGGGCTGGAAAAATGGGCAGAGGAATTAGGTTATAACAAATGTATTTTAGAAACCGGTGATAAAATGCCCGAAGCAATTAGATTATATCAGAAAAGAAATTATAGAATAATGCCAAATTATGGACAGTATAAAAATGTTCACAGTAGTATATGCTTTCAAAAGGAACTATAGTATAAGGGTATGGTAATGAGTTTTTTATACCATATTTATCTTGTTGGTTAAATTGTAATTTAAAGCATCTCCACCATAGTTTTATTTTTCTTATCTTATACTTACGGAATATCAAACAAACTTTTTGGTGTTTTTAGGTTCTAATAAGCAAAGTATGTCGGATAAAGATGAAACTTCAAAAAAGAGAAAGCGATCTAGTAAGGAGATTAAAGGATTCAAAGCTTAGAAACAAAGCTTTTAAGGATCTCCTTGATTTGTATCAGGAGCGTCTCTATTGGCATATTCGAAAAATAGTTCTTACTCATGACAATGCAAATGATGTATTGCAGAATACTTTCATCAGAATTTTTAAAGGCATTAAGCAGTTCAAGGAACATAGCTCATTGCATACCTGGATGTATCGGATCGCCTTTAACGAGTCCATTAGATTTTTAGAGAAGAATAAATTAAAGACATCATTGAATATAGATGATAGCCATATAGCTTACCTCAATTCTCTGACTGAGGACGCCTATTTTAACGGTGAAGAATTACAATTAAAACTTCATTCCATCATTTCTAATTTACCAGAAAAGCAGCAGCGCGTTTTTCAAATGAAATATTTTGACGATTTAACTTTTCATGAAATATCAGAAATATTGGATGTGAGTGAAAATACCTTAAAGTCGTCGTTCTATAGTGCCGTAAAAACCATTGAGGAACAGATTATTTGCCATACGATATCAAACTAATTGAAATATTTAAGGTCTAACAAATACCATGGGAAAGAAGAATAAAAATAGGATGAACAAAATTGAGCAATCGAAAGATAGATTTTTAAAGGATAATATTCTTAAAAAAGACCTTGCTCAAGCGCATAAAGAGTATCTAGGAATGGATATTCCAGCTAACTATTTCTCAGAATCTAAAAACAATATTTTAAAAAAATTACCAATGGAAAACCAACAAAAACGAACTGTATTTAGGCTAAAACCAATGTTTACCTATCCAATTGCAGCTACCATAGTTTTATTATTAGGTTTTACTTTTTGGCTGCAGAATAAACCAAGCGATATAGTGCAAGAAAGTAGCTATGTCGAGGAAATGATAACAAGCCATTTAAATTCGGATGAATTTTTGGTGTTCTCTCTACTAATAGATGATGGTGATATGGATGAGTTTGTGGATGACTATATTTTAAACAATATTGTTGTTGAAGCAGAAATGTCAGAACAACAATTGGAAAATATCCTGATCAATTCACTTCTTATTGAAGATTCATTAGTAGATAGTTATATCGTTAAAAGTCTGGTTGATAATATTGTTTTATAATTTTTAATCAAACTTTTTTCAATAGCTAGGTTCTAAGAGTTGAAAGCACAAACCATTAAAATTTTAATCATGAAAACAACAGTAAAAACATTAATCGCACTATTGAGTTTTGTAATGATTTTCGCCTCAGGTAGTTTTCTTTCTGCTCAGGAGTCCGATCTCGATCCAATCATGACTCAGTTATCAGAACAACAGCAAGAAATGTTGCAAACACAACGACAATTAATGCTACAAAACCGCAAGCAACTTCGAGCAACGTTGACAGAGGAACAGATGGCTATTTTGCAAGATAAAACGCAAACACGAGAACAAATGAGGTTACGTTTAAAAGATTCTTTTTCTGATGAGCAAAATCAATTATGTGAAAATCAAGAAAAGCAATTACGTCAATTAAGAAATCAATTTAGAGAATCCTTAACAGATGAGCAACGTCAAATGTTACGCGAACGAGTGCAGCAGAACAGGCAATCCAGTGGCCAAGGTGAAATTAGAAATCAAAATGGTATTGGAGGTGATGGAGAACGAGGAAGAAAAGGACAGGCTTCTGGTAGTGGAAATGGTAGCGGAGGAGGAAATTAATATATGCTAAGCGATGAAACTGCACTGTTATAAATTTAACAAAAGATTACTAGCCTTATGGTTGCTGCTGTTTACAGTGGCAACCTCTGCTGATTTATATGCGCAAGATCCGGTAGATGATGAGATCGATTTACTTTTGGATGAATTTTTCTTTAACGATCAGCAATTTATTGATGATATTTTAAACTCATTTAATAGCTATAATTTTATCTACGCAAATACATCGTTTAATAGTAATACGTTTTTTTCAGGTCGTGATTCCGGTATCGATCAATTTAATATTGTTCCGCAAATATCTTATTATAGTTCTTCTGGATTTAATGTCAGTGTCTCTGGTATTTTTTACCAAACCTTTGAGCCTAAATGGGATTATACCAATGTTTCGGTTGGTTATTATAACACCATAGGAAAACAAAAACAGATTAGCTATAATGCTGAATACACCAGATTTTTTTATTCAGATGGTTGGAATACTTTTACAAATTCCTTAGGTTTACTAGTTGGGTTGCAAACTCAAAAACGCAATTTGGGTAGCAAATTGGGTCTCTCCTATTTGTTTGGAACGGACCAATCTTTTCAAATTCTCTCCCGCACGTATGCTAATATAACCATTGTTCGAGAAAAAAAAGCAGTCATAAAATTTAGACCCAAACTTAACTTTCTTATGGCGCAACAAACTATTGCTTTGGAGCAATTAAACACTCAGGGCAGTGAATCATCAACTGAAATTATCTATAACGATGTATTCGATTTACTAAATACTCAAATAAACTTGCCTTTTACCATATCTACTAAATCATGGGATTTAGAAGCGGGATATAATATTAACATGCCTACTCCTTTAGAATCAGAAAGTGACTTAAAAGCTAACGGATTTTTTAATATTTCCATTGGCTATTTAATTGATTTGGATAAGTAAGATAAATCTGTTTTGTGAGGAGAAATATAGCTCATATACACCTAAAATAGTCTGTTTTAAACATGTTGATGTTTCTTACCTTATCTGTTTTCTACTATTATACCTATTAATATTACTTTTTAAAATGAAGTATTTTTTCTTTTAAAAGTGCTCTATTTATGTTTATATGCCCCTTTGAGGGGGAAGTATGGTCAGGTATTATTTATTAGTTTGTTATTCCCATCATCGCTATTTAAAATGCAGGTTTCTGTAAATGATTAATACGCAGAACAAATGCCAGAATATAAATATTCTGCTTATTTTCGTTCATTCAGATTGTTATAGGTGAGTATACGTTGATAGAATGCTTTAACGACTGATATGTTAATATGGATTGTTCAGAAAAAAATATACGCTTAAAGATGGAAATACAAAGAAAAACAAATATTAAAATTCATATTGCAGTCATACTGTTTTTACACTTTATTTTCATTGAATCCTTAATAGCTCAGGAGGTATTTACAGTTAAAGATTCGTGCATTCTATCTTCTCAGTTTAATACTTTAGTGTGGTCCGATGATTTTAATGGTCAGGGTGCAGTAGATCCTGAAAAGTGGTTTCATCAAACACAACTTCCACGGGGAGGCAGTTGGTGGGGTGGATTGATTCAGCATTATACTGATCGGGAAGATAATTCGTATCTAAAAAACGGGTCTTTACACTTGGTTGCAAAGAAAGAACAGCTTGATGATCAGGGTGAAGTAAAGGAGTACACATCGGTACGGTTAAATTCAAAATTTGCATTTACCTATGGACGCGTCGAGGTTAAAGCTAAGTTACCCAAAGGAAAGGGTACCTGGCCTGCCATTTGGATGTTGAATAGAAATATAGATGAAGATGGTGCTTATTGGGATATTCAGGGATTTGGTACAACAAATTGGCCATTGTGTGGTGAGATTGATATCATGGAGCATTGGGGAAAGAATCAGGACTATTTGTCAAGTGCCTTACATAACGGATCAAGTCATGGAGATGATGTGAAAAATATTGGTGGACAGTTAGTAGAGGGTGCTTCAGATCAATTTCATATATACTCTTTGGAATGGACCAAGGAGAAAATGGTATTTAGTATTGACGGTGTTGAACACCTACATTATCAACCGTCTGTTAAGGATTCGGATAACTGGCCCTATGACTCTCCCTATTATATCATACTAAATATAGCTATAGAGCCCGATATTGAATCCGCTTTCATTGAAAGTTCTATGGTAATTGATTATGTCAGGGTTTATCAATAATGATAATATAGGATAATTGGCGATGTATGTATGAAAAAACAGCGTGTGAATGAGAAGGAAATGATGACTATGAAAACAAAAGAAAAAAAATCATTAAACTATTATATGCGTGCTTTGCATCGGGATATTGGCTTCCTTGTTGTTGGTATTACTCTTGTTTTTTGTGTAAGTGGTATACTGTTAATATTTAGAGATACAGATTTACTGAAAAAAGAGCGTATTATTGTTCGTACATTGTCACCTAATATGACTTCTTCGGATATTGGCAAAGCTTTACATATGCGAAATTTAAAAGTTATAAAGGAAGAGGGCGATGTTGTTTATTTCGAGAATGGAACTTATGATAAGGTAAATGGAAGTACAAGCTTTACATCAAAAGAGCTGCCTTCATTCTTAAGTAAGTTAAATACCATACATAAAACACCGAGTAGTAATTTTATGCACTGGTTTACATTGCTTTATGGAGTTGCTTTGTTGTTCTTAGCGGTATCTTCTTTCTGGATGTATAAGGTCAAAACAAAAATGTTTACGCGGGGAATTGTTTTTGCTGCAGTTGGTTTTGTAATTGCGGCAATAATTATATTTATTTCTTTTTAAAAAAAGAAGAATGCATAAACAAAAAAGCCACTTAAGGAAAATCCATAAGTGGCTGATAATGAAAGTGGGCCCACCTGGGCTCGAACCAGGGACCACCTGATTATGAGTCAGGTGCTCTAACCAACTGAGCTATAGGCCCGGCATTGGTATACAAAAGTGTTTTTGTATATTGCGGATGCAAAATTAGTAAGTTATCTGAATT
>JBFHKL010000096.1:0-13221 GCA_041595375.1 Saccharicrinis sp. | reverse complement strand
GCTATACCTTATTCTTTATATAAAAAATATGGTGTTCGTCGCTATGGTTTTCACGGAACGAGTCATAAATATGTGTCGGCCAGAGCTTGTGAAATATTAGGTTTAGATTATTCAAAAGCTAAAGTGATCTGTTGTCACTTGGGTAATGGAGCGTCTATTGCCGCGGTGAAAAATGGTATCTCAGTGGATACTTCCATGGGATTTACGCCTGTAGAAGGATTAATGATGGGTACGCGTGCCGGTGATTTAGATATTGGTGCAGCTACCTTTATTATGGATAAGGAAATGATTGGTACTAAATCGGCAAGTAACCTATTCAATAAGCAAAGTGGTTTGTTAGGCGTTACTGGTATCTCATCTGATATGAGAGAAATCAGAGGAGCAAAAGCTGATGGTAATGAAATGGCTGCCTTGGGTATGGATATGTATGCTTATCGTATTAAAAAATATATAGGATCATACGCTGCCGCTATGGGTGGGGTAGATGTGATTGTGTTTACCGGAGGAGTTGGCGAAAATGCTGTTTATATTAGAGAAGACGTATGTGCTGATCTTGAATTCATAGGTATTGAATTGGATACTAAGGTGAATGAAGCCGTTTTTTCAAGAGAAGCAGTGATAAGTAAAGATAGCAGTAAAGTGAAGGTGATGGTTGTTCCAACTGATGAAGAGTTGGTGATTGCACAAGATACGAAACAAATAGTTGAAGAGTTGGCAAATAGATAAGTGCCCCGCAGTTTGTTTGAGTGTAAATGTTAGACTAATTATTTTTTTGTATTGAAATTTTGAACAATCATTAAAATTTTAAGTTTAATACAAAATGCTAATGACAAAATATTGTTGGGATATTATACGCTGATTAAGGAATACAGAATATCGATAACCGGAATATGAGTGAAATGCATCATTCATATTCCGGTTTTTTTATGATTAAAGTTCTTTTTTAATGTGCTTTAGCATGATAAATTTGTATAATAGGAAGCTGAAACGAGCACTTGATTTTCCTGTAAATTCTTAAAAACATTTATGTATAAGAATAAGTTAGCCCTAAGAATTTTAGAATAGTGTACGACACATTAATAAAAATTTATACTGATGTTTAAAAAATTATCTGATCTTGAACAGTTTGTTAAAAGCAAAAAAACAGTTAAAAAACTGGTTCTTGCGGTTTGCCAGGATGCACACTCTTTGGATGCTGTGAGTAAAGCTTATGATGAGGGCATAATTATGCCTATTTTAGTTGGTGACAGGCAGAAAACAGAAAGTATCATTAGGGAGCAAGGATATAATTTTAAGGGTGCTCATTTTATTGATGAACCAGATCCTCAGCAATGCGTAAATATTGCCGTTAAGATGGTTCATCAGCAAGAGGCTGATATTCTCATGAAGGGGAAAGTATCTACTCCAATCTTGTTAAAAGGTGTATTAAATAAAGAATGGGGTTTGCGTACAGGACGGTTGTTATCGCATTTTGCGTTGTTTGAAGTAGAAACCTATCATAAATTGCTTGCTATTACTGATGTGGCCCTGAATATTGCGCCAGACCTGAAGGATAAAATAGCAATTGTTAATAATTCGGTGGAATATCTGAATAAGATAGGTATTGCCAAACCTAAGGTAGCTGTCCTTGGAGCCATTGAAATGGTTAATGAAAATATGCAAGCGACCTTAGATGCTGCTTTGCTTTCAAAAATGAACCAACGTGATCAGATTGTAAATTGCATTATTGATGGACCATTAGCCTTAGATAATGCGGTAAGCTTTGAAAGTGCCAAACATAAAAATATTAAAAGTGAGGTAGCCGGAGATACTGATTTGTTATTAATGCCTGATATTGAAGTCGGTAATGTGTTGTATAAAACACTGATATTTTTTGCTCAAGCAAAGGTTGCTTCTGTTGTTCTGGGGGCTAAAACGCCTATAGTACTTACCTCACGAAGTGATTCTCAGGAATCAAAATACTATAGTATCTTATTGGCTACATTAGCTTAATGTTTATGGATAAGCCTATTAGCAAATTAAGGCATATTGCCGATCGTGTTATCAGCCTGCATAAAAAATGGAAGGTGGCCGTTGTGATGGGCGAGGATGAGCATACGATGGATGCCCTTTGTAAAGCCATGGCAGATGGTTTTATTTATCCTGTATTTATTGGTGATCAGGAGAAAATAAAGTCTATGATTAAGACTGAAATGGGAGAGGAACAATATGCTTATCAGGTGATTTCTTGTACAAATCCAAAAGAAGCTGCTATTATAGGTGTTGCGTTAGTGAAAAAAGGAGAAGCAGATATGATTATGAAAGGATTAATTCATACCGATCTCTTTTTAAAAGCTATTTTGAATAAAGAGACGGGGCTGATGCTTCCTAAGGCTACATTGAGTTATGTGTGTGCCCTTGAAATCCCCCGCTATTATAAATTACTGATGATAACAGATCCTGCTGTTATTCCATTCCCTAATCTGGATCAAAAAATGATGATGGCGCGTTATGCTGTTCATATGGCACATCAATTAGGAATAAAAACACCAAAGCTCGCCCTAATAAGTGCATCAGAAAAGGTCTCGACTCATATGCCTAATTCATTGGATTATATGCAAATGTGCGAAATGACCAAACAAGGTGCAATAGAAAACTGTATTATAGACGGACCTCTTGATCTTTTTTTGGCCTGTGATCCAGAAAGTGTTAGAATTAAAGGTTTTTCTACACCAGTGAATGGTGATGCCGACATACTTTTATTCCCAACAATAGAAGCATGCAATCCTTTTTATAAGGGTTTAATGTTATTTGGAGGTGGAGAATTAGCCGGATTAATTCAGGGAACAACACATCCGGTGATTGTAATGTCACGAAGTGAAAGTTTTAAATCGAAATATTATTGTTTGGCATTGGCTTGTCTAATGACCGAGAATACTTGTTAACCTTTGAAAAATAATTTATGGAAATCTTTAGAATTTTAGTGTTAAATCCAGGATCTACATCTACAAAAATTGCTGTTTACGACAACGAAAAATCTGTTTTTCTAAAAAATATCAAACATTCCAATGAGGATTTAGCGCCCTTTAAAACGATTGCTGATCAATACCAATTTAGGAAAGACGTGATTCTAAGAGAATTGATTAATGCAGAAATTGATATTGAACGCATCAATGCTGTCGTAGGCCGTGGAGGTTTAGTGAAACCCATTTCCTCCGGTGTTTATGAAGTGAATGAGGCTTTAAAACGCGATTTAAAAATAGGCGTGTTGGGTGAACATGCCAGTAATTTGGGAGGTTTGATTGCTGATGATATCGCTAAATCTCTTCCCGATGCCAGAGCCTTTATCGCTGATCCTGTAGTGGTGGATGAATTAGATGATGTAGCACGTATTACAGGCTGTCCAAGTATGCCTCGAAGATCTATCTTTCATGCTTTAAACCAAAAAGCTGTTGCTCGTTTATTTGCACATACCAGAGGATTCGTTTATGAAGAATTAAATCTTATTGTCGCGCATATGGGAGGGGGTATTTCTATAGGTGCTCATCGAAAAGGCAAGGTGGTAGATGTGAATAATGCCATAGATGGTTATGGACCTTTTTCGCCAGAACGAGCAGGAACCTTGCCGGCGGGAGCTTTGATAAAAGCTTGCTTTAGTGGAAAGCATAGCTATGAGGAGATGATGAAAGTTGTTAACGGAAAAGGTGGATTGGTGGCTCATTTAGGTACCAACCAGGCCTATGAAGTAGAAAAGAGAGTGCAGGCTGGTGATAAACATGCAGAGCTTATCTTAAATGCGATGAGTTATCAGATAGCTAAATCTATTGGCGCTTGCGCGGCTGTATTAAAGGGAAAAGTAAATGGCATTATTTTAACCGGAGGCATTGCTCACGATAAATTTGTGATCAATTACATAAAAGAAAGGGTTGATTTTATTGCTCCGGTTGCCGTATATCCGGGAGAAGATGAAATGACTGCCTTAATGCAAAATGGTTTGATGGCTCTTCGCGATCAGGTGGAGTGTAAGGTATATGAATAATTAAGTAGGGATATTTAATTTTTTTTAAAAAAGTTGCTGAGTATTTACGGCAACTTTTTTTGTTTAGTCCCCTTCAAATGACTTAGTTTGTTGTGCTAAAAATTATAAAATAATAGATATGACATTAAATACCATATATAGTTTTATAAATGAGGATAATATGGCTTACGCGCTTATTGTTGGGGCCTCTTTAATTGTTATTCTTTCTTATCTGTTTTCTTTATTTTCACAAAAAACTGCCGTCCCAAGTGTTATTTTATTAATTGTTCTTGGTTTTTTTAGTAAAAGATTATTTGGCATCGGAGTAAATGATGTTGACTGGATCTTTTCACTCGAAATATTAGGCATCGTAGGATTAATGCTTATTGTGTTGGAAGGAGCTCTGGATTTGAAGTTGTCGCGAGACCGATGGCCTTTAATCTGGAAGTCTGGTTTAATCGCTTTACTCTCATTAGGCATCAATGTATTTGTTTTTACCTTTGGTTTACAGTTGATTATTAACAATCTCGATTTTTTAACTGCCTTTATTTATGCCATCCCTCTTTCTATTATCAGTAGCGCTATTGTTATTCCCAGTGTTGAGCATATGGAAGAAGAAAAAAAGGAATTTCTTATCTATGAAAGTACCTTGTCGGATATATTTGGGTTGATATTATTTTATGCGGTAATTAATAACGTAGATAAGGGAGATGCAACTATTGTTGGACTGCATGTAATTTCAAATATAGGTGGTACCATGATTCTTTCGGTGGTGGTGTCCTATGCTTTAATCATTTTTTTTCAAAGAATTAGCTCTCAGGTAAAACTCTTTTTATTTATTTCCGTATTGTTATTGTTATATGCCATAGGGAAAATATTTCATCTGTCATCTTTATTAATCATTCTTGTTTTTGGTTTGATTTTAGAGAACAGACAAATATTTTTCTCCGGATTCATGAAAAAGTTCTTGAAGGAAAAAGAAATTAAACAGGTATTATCTGATTTTAAATTACTGACGCGGGAAAGTGCATTTATTGTTCGTACTTTCTTCTTTTTTGTTTTTGGATTAAGCATTACGTTGGCAGGAATATTTAAGCCGGATATCGTTATTGGATCTTTTGTGTTTTTGGTGGTTTTATTTGGTGTTAGATGGCTGTTGTTTAAATTAATTGTTAAAGAGGATTTTACGCCTCAGGTATTTATTGCTCCAAGAGGACTGATTTCAGTGTTGTTGTATTTTGCCATACCAAGCCAGTTTTTAATAAATGATTTTGAGACCGGTATTTTGCTGTTTATTATTTTAGGTACAAGTATTGCTATGGCATGGGCATTGGTTCATTATAAATTAGGTAAAAAAGGCAGATTAAGGAAATTGGTGAGTGTAAAATCAGTAGCAAAAATAGCACCTGCATTTAGCTTAGTTAAGGATCGAAAGAAGAGGGTGTAATTTCAAGTAAAAGGATAATTATTTTTATAGGATGAAAGATCGTAGATACTGTTATTTATTTTTTGTAGTTGTTATTGTATTGTTAAATCATTGTCCTGTACTGGCGCAATTAAGTGTTCACGGTACCCCCTTAGGTTCTTCTTTTGAACAGATAGATGGGATGGAAGTTAAGGAACATTTGATGGTCAACCAACAAGCTTATCTTATCCAGGCTGAAGAACAGGAAAAGCAAGGCCAACCTTTACAGTTTGCCTATCAGTTTACTGTAAATTATACACCAGAAAATTCTGGTAGCTGGGAAATTCAGGAGGATGGAACAAAAGTATGGCGGGTGTTAATTAGCTCTCCGGGGGCTTATTCTATCAACCTGATTTTTGACAGATATAATCTTCCCGAAGGTGCCAGCTTGTTTATATATAATATTGATATGTCTGCTGTAATAGGAGCTTTTACATCGATAAATAATAAAAAGTCAGGGGTGCTAGCCACAGCTCCGGTTGCTGGCGATGAGATAATTGTTGAATATCAGGAGCCAGCCTCTGTTGAATATAGTGGTGAACTAATGATTGGAGCTGTAAATCATGATTTTTTGGGAGTTAATGATTATGTTAGCTTGAAAAGTACAGGTTTTGGGGCTTCAGGTGATTGTAATGAGGATATATCCTGTTATGATTCCGATAATGCTATTGATATTAGAAGGTCAGTTGTTAAATTGTTAATTGACGGTAGTTATTTATGTACAGGTACTTTAATTAATAATACAAATGAAGATGGTACTCCCTATGTGATTACTGCAGCACATTGTTTTGACGGAGAAGACTCTAAGGATGGAAGTACGGCTTTTCTATATTTTAATTATGAATCACCTTATTGTAGTGAGGTCATTGAAGGGAGTGATGCCCAAACCCTCTCGGGTGGTGACCTGAAAGTATATGCTGAGGCTCAGGATATTGCTTTACTTCAAATGGATGATACTCCACCGGCAGATTATAGACCGTATTATGCTGGCTGGACTTTAGAATCCAGCCCCTCAAGTCCTTATGTTTGTATTCATCATCCATCAGGAGATGTGAAAAAAATAGCTACAGCAACCGATGATGTGGTAGCAAGCTCTTTTAATTATTCATCGTTGTATCCTTATGCTCAGGTGGATAATTTTCATTGGCTGGTGGAAGAATGGACAACAGGAACAACAGAAGGAGGTTCTTCAGGGAGTGGACTTTTTGATACAGATTATAAGTTGATAGGTACATTGTCGGGAGGATTCGCTGACTGTAATGATCCGATTAATGACTATTTTGTGCAGTTTTACAAGGCTTGGGATAGCCGAAGCGAAGATACATGTCAATTTGAAGTATGGCTTGACCCTACTAACAGTGGAACACAAATACTGGATGGTTATGATCCCTATGAGGATGATGCTTATGAACGTATTACTAATGTTGAATCAGGAGAATCCCCTGCAGTAGAATATTACAATGGAGGAAATGGATATATCAGTGGTCATAATTCCTTAGGAGTAACCCTTTATGCCGAACAATTTACAGGTATTCAATCGGCTTCCATTAAAGGAGTTTATATTATGCCTGGGCAGAGTGTAAAGTCTTCGACACAGACCATTGATCTGATTATTTGGGAAGGAAATGCTGAACCGGATAATATAGTAAAAAGAGAAAGCGATATTGCGCTCAATACCTTAACCGAAGACGAAGAAGCATATATTGAGTTCGATCAGGAGGTAGAGGTCGAGGGAACTTTTTTTGTAGGTTATGAGATTGATTATTCACAAGCATCTATTGATAGCTTTGCTGTTTATCACTCAGCTGGCGATAATTCTAAAGTTGTAAATACAATGATGCTTAAGGAAAATGATAGCTGGCAATTGGGAACAGAAGTATTTGGAGGAGATAATAAATCATTGTGGATAGATGTATTGGCAGAAACGGTGATTTATGGCGATACGCAAATTGTTTCATCGGATGATGACCAGGATGTTATTTTATACCCTAACCCTGTGATAAATACAAATACTGTTTATTTGGATGTTCAGAATCAATATGTTGATTACTATAGTGTTATAGATGTTAGTGGCAGGGTTTTACAAACAACAATTGTGCAAATGGAGCCTAGCTCTGCTTTGTCAATAGATTTGAGTGGTTTTTCCAATGGTGAGTTTTTTATTAAAGTGATTCTCGATGGGAATTGTGTGGTCAAAAAAATTGTGAAATCCGGTACAAATTAGACTGTGTAGAAGAGTGGAATTTTAATTTTTGGGTAGCTCTAATATATTCAAATTATGGGGATATTTTTTCTGTTGTAAACAGAATTTAGAATTACCTTTTAAGGTGTTTATAATTAGATTTCTAATGGTCACATAGCCTGCCCCGCATTTACAGGAGAACTCACAAGGATTAATCATCTACCTCCCGATAAATCGGGACAAGTTGTGTGAGAACAATGTTCTCATGGTTCGCTTCATATTGTTTCTCTGGGAGATCATGAAGATTATTATTTCATTTTGGCATTTGGTAAATGCTAAAGGTCAATAAAGTATGACCTTTAGCTAATGATTATTCAATAATTTTTATCTCATCGATACAAAAATAGGCAGGAGTAAGCATAATGTCATCCTCTTCATCGGAAGACGAAAGGCTTAATTTTAGGGTAGATACTTTACCTAAATCAGTCAGGTCAACTTTGGACCAATCACTTATGATATAATCATCAGCTCCACTAGTATAGGTATAATCTGCCAGGTAATAATCTATAGATCCGCTTTTAGTTCCTGTATTATCGTAACCATCTATGGTAAGTATAAACCAATCTTTATCCGTTCCGTCATCGCCTCCAAATGTTTTGGTGCTATCTGTACCATAATATATGATTTCATAGTTGTAATAAGTGTTGTTAACCATCATGCTGCTGAATAGGTGGTTCTGTCCATCGGCCGTTCTGATACATACAGGTTCATCTGTGTCGTTTTGATGTATTACACCAAATATTACAGATTCATAGTCATCAGATTCGTCATATGCTCCATATATTTCGTTGTAGTCATTGTCGGAGTCGGATCCATATAGGTTTGAATACACCAGGCCATTGAAATCAGAGTCGAAAGGATCGCCGCTACTTTCGAAAAACAATTCAATAGAAAAGATTGAATCTGAACTATTGTTATATACCGAAAAAGTGTCATCTTCTAAAATAAGATCACGAAAATTATTGTTGTACATTGTTTGAACAAAGAATTCTGTGGTATCGCTTCCGCTACTGTTTTCTACAGTGAAAGTATATTCATAATAGGCTAACTCGGTTGGAATTAATTCTAAATCAAGTTCTGTAGATACAGTATCCCCATCTAAAATCCAGCAATATGTCGAATTATAATCGTATGTTATTTTGGGTTCTATCTCTAATGTGTCATAAACTATCACTTCATATCCATCATCGGGCATATCACTGTATATCTCCGGTTCCGGTATATCTTTTTCATAATCCTCACATGCCACAAAAAAGATACTTAGTGGTATCATAAAGGATAATAGTTTTGATATGGTATTATTCATTTGTTTTATTGTTTTTTAAATACTGATCGATAAAACCGGGTATTTGTTCTGAACTAATGCGTTTGGCAATTATCTTTTTATCTTTATCCAATATAAAAATAGATGGAGTGCTGTATATATCGTATAAATTCCTGAACTTACTCTGGTTATAGGGATCCCACACGTTAATAAATTCTTCAAGTTGTTTTTCTGCAATAAAATCCGTCCACTCATCTTTTTCGTGTTGGGTGTATACTGCAAAAACTTTAACCCCTTTATCAAAATATTTATCAACAACATTTTCTTTCAACAGAGGTATTTCTTTTTTGCAGTGACCACAATCTGGTTCCCAAAATACAAGTATAGTTAGGTTGGCATATACCTCGCTAAGGCGGATGTAATGATTCTCCGGCGTCATTAGTTTTAATTCAGGTGCCAAGCCTCCAATTAAATTGGGTTTAATTTTGCTTACACGATCTTCTAATTTTGTGAGAAATTCTTCATCTACCCAATCGGCATAACCTGATAAATAATATTTTTCGGCCAAGGCTACTATGGCGGCATCCATCCCCATTATTTTGCTCTCGGTAACTGAATTAAAAGTAAACTGGATGAGATATTTTTCCATCTCTTTGTTTTCATTGGCCATCTCAATTACACGTATCGATTCTTTAATGATACTATCGGGTATTTGGAATACTGTTTTAGCGAAAAAAGATTCTAGTTTATTGGTAAAAAATGGGGTGCGTAAAAGCCGGTCGTCATTCATGTCCATATTGTCGAAATAATGCTCTTTAAAATAAGCATATCTTTTCCACTGAATGATTGAATCGGGTGTGTTACCCTGGTCAAAGTCAGGTAGTTTAATTTCACGCATCGCTTTAATAAAAGAAGATAAGAAAGTACCTTTATGACTATCAATGATCTTATCCCAATAGGAATTAACGTTTTGCGTTATTTCGTTTAATTCTGATTTCCATATTTCTATGGAATCGGATTGCTTATCTGCATTTTCTTTTATTTTGCTTTGAATAGTATTGGCTATATTTTGCTGGTCAGCAATATACCTTTGGTACTTGTTAAAAGCTTTTTCCTGATCATTGCCTTTGATAACTAAAGATTGCACAGGCTCTTCTTTGTTTGCTTCAATAGAGAAGTGCTGTTGCTCATCTATTATGATATCAAAATATTTTTGATCGGGCATATAAATAATATATACACCTCCAGGTAAGGGTTCTTCACCCTCAAATTGACCTTTCCCTTTCTCATCAATCAGAATGGTATCGTTAACCAGCATTTTTTTATTAAAATAATGGCCTAAAATTAAAGTCGTGTCTTGCCATCCATGAATGGTGATGTCAATTTTATATCCCTGAGCCTTGGTATTAAATATATTAAATACCAAAAAAAAGATTACGGCTATTAATGTTTTTTGTGTCATTTATTGTTTGGTTTTTAATAGACTTGTATAATATCCCAGTTTATAAACATCATAAATTAACATGCTTGGGTTTTTTAAGAGTAAGCATTTAATCAGGTAATTTTTACTTAGTTTAAACATGGTATTGACTATACCCATTAGTTTAAGTTTTCTAAGCATGTTTACGTATCTGAGTATGGTAATTCTTTCATACAATAAACTGTTGTTATGATGTATGCTTTCAAGGTAATGTAAGGTGTTTAATCTTTGCTCTGTTTTAAAAATAAACTCCTGATTCTCTTCTAATCCTAAATGGATAACAGGGTTGTTGATATGAATTATCCTGATGTTTTTCTTTTCAAGTTCTATGCCAAACATAGTGTCTTCATGTCCTGAACGCGCAATAGTTTCATCAAAGGTAATCATACTAAAGAGCTCTTTTTTTACCAAAAAATTGTTCGACATAAAGCTCTTGTTGGGTACTCTTTGTCGAAAGTCAGCCGAGTGATCTTCTTTTTTTTTGCCAACCTTCCATCTTAAAGATTTATCCCTTGAGGGCAATTTTTGGGGATGAACCCGGCCTCCATAAACGATTAACTCTTCGCTGTTAATCCAGGGAATATAATTTTTTAAAAAGTCTGGATATAAGCCTGAATCACTGTCAATAAATAATATATTTTGGTATAAAGCATCAGCAGCTAGTTTATTTCTTATGGCAGCACTTCCTAAATTTTGAGTAAGCTCAAAATATGTCACTCCCTTTAAACTACTTATTTGTTTGTTTATTTTTTTAATCTCAGTAATAGAGCCATCATCGTAGACCAGTATTTCCAGGGTAACTGAATTTTGAATGCCTTGCTGAACCAATTCCCTAATTAAAGAGGTAATGTTGACATTATATACAGGTATACCTATTGATAGCATAAGATTATGTAAAAAATAAAGAATTAAATTTTTTGTTTATTAATTAAATAGATTGTGTTTTTTCTTTTAACCACTCTTTTAATTCACTATTGAGTTGTGGAGATAGTTTATCGAATACCTGTTTATGATATTGATTCACCCAGTTTATCTCTTCATGGTTCAATAGTGATTTATCAATTGCATTTAAGTCAATAGGGCAGAGGGTAAGTGTTTCAAATTTTAAAAAATCACCAAAAGCTGTTGAATCAGCTTTGATGGTTAAAATTAAATTTTCGGTTCTAATTCCATACTCTCCTTCTCTATAAAGAGCAGGCTCATTAGAGGTAATCATTCCTTCTGCAAAAGCAACCCCATTATCATTAGATCGAATAGACTGTGGTCCTTCATGCACGTTTAAAAAGCAGCCGACCCCATGGCCTGTACCATGCCCGTAGTTTAATCCTTTCGACCAAAGGGCTTTACGTGCTAGTATATCCAGATGTACTCCTCTTGTTCCTACAGGAAAACACGCACTATCTAAGGATATATTACCCTTTAAAACCATCGTAAAATCGGTTTTTTGTTGTGTTGTAGGAGTGCCTAAATGGATAGTTCTGGTGATATCTGTTGTTCCTTCAAGATATTGACCTCCAGAATCAAGCAAGTAAAAATTATCAGGTGTAATCTGAATATCGCTTTCCTCTGAAACCGAATAATGGCAAATAGCTCCATGCGCATTAAAAGCAGAGATGGTAGCAAAGGATTCCCCCATAAAGGTATCGCTCTCAGCTCTGAATTTTTTTAATTGTTTGGCTGCAGAAAGCTCTGTTACGCTTCCTTTGGGAACCATTTTTTCCAGCCAGTGTAAAAATTTTACCATAGCAACACCATCTTTGATCATGGCTCTTCTAAATCCGTCTTGCTCGGTGTTGTTCTTGATGCCTTTTAGATCTCTGACAATACTGTCCTTTTCAATCTTAATTACTTCCTTAGGAATTAAAGAAAAGATTTGTGCATTGGTGGTGGATGAGTCAAAAAGTATTCCTGATTCTATAGGCATTTCTTTAATCCATGTAAATATATCGCTGTATAAATGAATGGAAATATCATCCTTAGCTAACTCTTTACCAATGGTTGCTGTAATTTTATGTGTATCAATAAATAAATACACTGCATCCAAAGAAATAATCAGATAGGCGTGGAAGACAGGATTATACTCAACATCGTTTCCGCGTAGGTTCATTGTCCAGGCAATCTCATCAAGTGCCGTTACAATATAATGCGATGCGTCATAACGTCGCATTTTCTTGCGGACCTTTTCTATCTTCTCCAATCTGGTTAATCCAGCATATTTAGGATCATGAATCATGATTTGGTTTTCGGGAATAGGAGGGCGACCTTCCCAAATGTCATCGAGTAAGGTTTGATGGGGGTCAATAGAGATTCCATAATGCTTGAATTTTTTTGAGAGCTTACGGGCATCATCTACTGAAAAAACTTCACCCTCAAAAGCAAGTGTGCTTCCCGGGTTTAATCTTTCTGCAAGCCAGTCGGCATATTCAGGAGTATCTATTTCCCCGGTTTTAAAGAGTTCAATGCCACTTCCAGACAGTTCTTCTTCGGCCTGAATATAATATCTGCTGTCTGTCCAAAGACCAGCTTCTTCTCTCATTATAACAACGGTACCCGCAGAACCTGAAAATCCGGAGATGAACTCTCTTTTTTTCCAGTGAGAAGCAGTGTATTCGCTCATATGTGGGTCGCTGCCGGGAATAATGTAAGCATCAATACCCAGGGATAGCATCTTAGAACGCAATAAAAATACTCTTTCGGCTATGGACATAATGTAATATTTTAATTATTTAAACGCTATATTTTGTTTGTTATTGAAAACAATAACTTTCGATTG
>JBFHKL010000095.1:0-13307 GCA_041595375.1 Saccharicrinis sp. | reverse complement strand
TTATAACCACACCATTTGTCAGTAAGCGTAACATAATGCCGGTTACTTGGTTTAGTGGGTGTGATTTAATTTCCGATTACATAGATACAAAAAATCTATTGAACATTTACAGCCATTTATCAAAATAATATACCTAAAGAAGATTAAGCACAATAGTTGGCTATTTTATATTTTACTGACTCTGCCTATTCCTAAGTATACCCACCCTGAACCGCTTCGATTAAGTCGATGACCTTGTTTCTTTAACCTAGAATCGCTTCGATTAACTCCGCGACCTCGTTTACTCAATCCTGAACCCCTCTGATTGACCCTGAGACCTCTCTGAACCAATCGGCAAGCTCTCTGATTGACTCCACGACCTTGTTTTTTTAATCCTGTACCTCTCCGAATCAATAGGCAAGCTCGCTGAACGATCCAGCGACCTCTCTGTATCAACAGGCAACCTCGCTGAACGATCCAGCGACCTCTCTGAATCAACAGGCAACCTCGCTGAACGACCCAGCGACCTCTCTGAACCAATCGGCAAGCTCTCTGATTGACTCCGCGACCTTGTTTTTTTAATCCTGTACCTCTCTGAATCAATAGGCAAGCTCGCTGAACGACCCAGCGACCTCTCTGAACCAATCGGCAAGCTCTTGGTACTTAACCAGAAGGAAAATATGCGAAGACAAGAAGCAATAGACGGGGATTTTGGGGGATTACAACTATTTTACAGTAATCACAGCCTCTTTAAATACAGGTCCATTCTTTTCTGATACCCCTTGCACATTTATTAAATAATCACCCTTAAGGTCGCTGGTATAAAACGAAACCGAAGCTTTCCCTAGGGAGTCTGTTTGTATGGCATTATCCCAATGCATGTTTATCCTTATATCGGGAACAGGCAGTTGTTTAAGTGCTTGAGTTTCGTATTTGGGTGTATAAAAAGTACGTACCCGGTTATAACGTTTCGATACATAGGCATTTTTGTTTAAGGTATGATTGGTGTGTACATTACCATAATTATTTGTCCATACCATCAAAACCCCATTTTGAGCTTCACTCCCGTACATAAATGAAGCAGACGTTCCTTTTACATAGGCAACGCACTCAATCATATCGGTAGAATAATCAGAGATAAATGAGAATTCATACCCCCTTAAACTATTGTTTACCACAATAGGTATTTGTACCCACTCCCCTTTCTCAAACTTTTGTATCCTATCATCCATCACAGAAAGGCTTTGGTTTAATTGAAATAACATTTCTTCAATAGAAGTAGCATCAAAATCTTCCTGACTAATTTTGTATACCTGATCTCCCCTAAACATTCTAAGATCTTCTTCGGATTCAGAGGGGATTCTATCTGCTTTTATAGTTACTTCCTCAATATATTTAGTATCCCATATTTTAAACAAACTATCTTCTTGCATGGCATTTTGATAGAAGGATCTGTTTTGCTGATAAACATAAGGGTTTAGCTCTCTGCTAAATAAAGTCAACAGACTATCGCGCATATGAAATTCTCTATCCTCCATGGTTAATATGGCTCTTGATAATTTATTCTTTTTATTTGCATAAATCATAATGGTAGGCGGCACTTTTCCTTCAAATACAGGGTTCAATGAAAATCGTCCCTTGTCATTGCACTCAAAATCGAAGCTCTCAATACTTTTTGAAAAGGTAAATACATCTATTTGTGCATTTGGAAAGACATCTTTTCCTTTAGTAACCTGGCCCCTATAGGTATCGTAGTTAAAAAAAGAATAAGCCTCTTGTAATTTATCATCAAGCTTGTAATACCAATCAAATTTTCTCCATCCATGCGTGAGCATCAATAAATCGCGATGATAAGCCAGTTCTTTGTCATCAGTACTATCATTAAAATACTGTTGTGGCTGATACACATTACCTGCCAACTCGGTTTTCAATAGGGTATAATCTCTAATATCAGGCAACGGAAGCAAAGGATTAATTCCTTCAGCTATATGGGTAACTGTAAGCGATAAATTAGACGCTAGCGGAATACTATCCTTAACGAAGGCTTGCAAATCAACAGTGACTTTATCACGCGATAAGTATTGTTTATGGGATAAGGAGATATTCAAATCCACTTTATCCTTGCCATCGATAAAAACCAAACGCTCAGCAAATGCTTCGTTGTTTTGATCGAATAAAGTAAGTTTTGCTATTCCTGTAGGTAAGGATTGATTGCTAAAATAAAAACTATATTCCTTACTAAGCTCAAAAGTCTGAACATCAACCACAATACCTTCCATTTGCCATACGGCAGTAATTGCCTCATCGCCATCAAAATTTTTGGCCACCTTAAAAAAGCTACTCCCCTTACTATTCCCCATATACGATAAGGCATGCCCTTTATCTAAGATGTCAGGAAAAGCTATCGTGTTTGTATATTGTTTAGGTTCTGTAATACAAAAGGTATAAGTTTCATGGGCTTCGGGCACAAGTAAAAACTTACCCATTCCTTGGTGAAGCGTATGAAAAGAGCTAAGCGTTTCTCCTTTTTTATTCAAGATAATACCCGATATATCAATGGGGCGACCCAATTGATCGACACACCTGAAAGCGATGGTTTGTAATAATCCGCCAACCAATTGTCCTCCTTCGGGCAATAGCTGCACATCTATGGCATGAGAGGCTGTTGAAATATATACTTCACCGTTAATGGGTCGATCATTCGTATCGGTACCGCTTATTTCTATTTTTGCAGGTGTATCGGCCTTGTCTTTTTCTAAGTGGTAGGGAAATCTGAGGGTAGCATAACCTTCTTTGTCTGTTTTAAACTTTACATTTTCCTGCTTACTGTTTGCTATGCCCAACCTTAATGGTAAATAATCGTGGGCAACCCCATATTCGCCATAAGCCCGTAGCTTCATTTCAACAGTATCCTTATCGTGGTATAAGCTTTTATCAAAGGCAAATGAGAAATTATAATCCTTCTGTTCGGTGTTTACCACTTCAATATTTGTTCTAAAGAAGTCCTTCGTATCAAAGTTTAACATATTAGACACGTAGGCAACCAATTGATAATATCCAGACTGTATTTTTTTAGGCAAAATAAATTGTCCTTCAGCCGTTCCCTGGTACAACAAAAACTGATGTTCCAGTATAATTGTACTATCCTTATCAATAAGGGCAATAATCATGGTTTGAGATATATTACTGGCTTGTTGCAAAGGACCTTGTACGGCGTAGCCTTTAAACCATAAGGTATCCTGAGGTTTTACCCGGGTCTGGTTTAAATGCACAAACAAATGCTGGTCGAGGGGTAATGTTTTTAGCTTCTCGCTGTTTAGCTTATCAATAATGGAGCTTTGAGATAAAACAGGTAAACCTAAAGTGAACAATAATATAACAATCGAAGATAATTTTTGCAGCATGATTGCTAGAAGATTATATTAATAATAGCAGTCTAAGTTTAATAACAATTTTTCACAAAAAAGACAGCAAATACCATTTTGATACGTATATCCTATATTTTGAAACTTCCTACATATTTATCAAAAGCAATCTATCCCTTATGTAAAACTCGTTTATTTCATCAGCCACACCATTCACTTTACAATAATCTCTGCGTTTTCAATATCATTCTATTCTATGCTGATATTCCCTGCCGGTCTCACTTTTAAAAGGCAAGCTACTCTATCAATACTACTACACCCTTCCTATCTGGCAAATCAATTTGTCTGCTTTTTGTACACCCACCAATTCATAGTTAAACAAAAACCTAAAGGCATCTATTTAGCCGAAATATCATTATTATTCCGAAATCCTTCGGAACAGCTTATCGGCATTATACCAACATTTTAAAAGGCTTATTTGATCACTATATTGTATTTCACTAAAAGTCCCGACAAGTTATGCTGCGAAAACCTGGCCTGCCTAATGTTATTGAGTTCAGGATCAATAACAAAATTAGAAGCACTTAAAAAATCTACCTTCTCAAGGTTTGTACGATCAAATACAGCGCCCGATAAATCGCAATTTATAAATTGACTTTGTGATAACTCGGCCTCCACAAAATCGACTTGAGTGAGTTTACAATGTTGAAAGATTGTTTTTTTTATTTTCAGTTGATAGAATGATGAAAAATCTAATACACAATGTTCAAAATGAAACGATAAAGAAAAAGTATTGCACTCCGAAAACTGTAATCCCATTAATTTACAGGCATTAAACCTCACATCACGAAAAGCAGTCCCACTCAGTTTTGCATTGGAGAAATCGCAATTTAAAAACTCACAATCGGTAAAGATAAATTCACTAATATTAAGGTTAGAAAAATCGCAGCCTGTAAAAGTACAAGCCTCGTACTCCCCCTTAGCAAACCCGGTATGATTGCTAAAACACTGATTTAATATATATTCACCCATAAATTTGTTCTACGTTATATGTATTCTGTGCCTGAGGTATAGCATTTAGCAATAGTGGTGTAATAACAGGTGAAATAAAATTCCGCTTATTTCACGCTGGCATCGTTAAACTATTCCTAGTCATTTTCAGCGAACATCAATCACTGAGTACTGATCACAAGTACCGCAAAAACAAGCTACTTAATATACTTCTCTCGTTTTTGTAAATTAATTAAACCCCACAATACAGCTACCAGAGATACGGCGATAATGATTAAACGATTCTGAACCAATATTACCTGATACAATGAATCACTAATGTTTTTTGGAGAACTAAAGGGATTCAAAAAGACATTCCATTTCGACTCTCCTAAAAAACCATGTAAAAACCATAGTATAAGTCCTACTACCACCATAAAAACAGCAGAACCATTTCCATTTTTCACGATGGTACTAAACAAAAATCCCATTGTACCAAACAAAACCAATACTACAATTAAATGATTACTCATTCTAAAAACAGGTAATTCAATTAAAACAAAGCTGTTCACAAACGAAAACATGATCACCATTGCGTATACCATCACAAAGATAATACTTAATCTGACCAACCATACTTTATACCTGTAGTTAGGAATGCCAAATAGAATTTCGAGGATACGGGCATCCTCATCATTTTGTATACCAAAGGTAGTTGGAAAAAAAACCAACAAAATACCGGGAAAGATGAGCTGATAATACACATTATTTACATCCATTGAATCTTCGGAAAACAAGGCAATACCTGTAATCAGCAGATAAAAAATGACGGAAGCCCCTAAAAAGTAAATAAATTTATTTCCAAATATTATTTTCAGGTTGTATTTTATAATTTTTATAATGTCGCGCATAATTGCATTTTTAGCTAAGAGCTAAGGGCTAAAAGCTTAGGGCTAATAACCAACTATCACTCTGTTTGATTCTTTTATATCTTTTACCTATTCAATAATAGCAAATGTAAATTCTGGCTTAATACTACACGCTTGTGTTCATCGCTCATGTGCTATCACCTATCGTTTTTTTTTCTTCTGCAATCAAAAACCTGATTACTTAGGACAAGCATTCATCTTTTTAGGGGCAGGATACCTCCTGACTCCCTAAAAACCAAATTAATTATTCCTTAAGAGCCACAAATATGAATCTTCCAGACTTGAAGAAACTTGCACTGCTCCTTCAACAGGTTGCTCATTGGATAAAACACGCACCTTTACTTTATCTGCCATACCTATATGATGTACTACTTGGTATTTTTTATTCGCCCTATCAAACTCGCTAGCCGGCACATCAAAAGTCCATACTTTACCTAGCGTTATTTTTGACAATTCACGTGGTTCGCCCCAATATCTCAATTCCCCTTTACGCATCACAGCTACTTTATTACACGAACTTGAAATATCCTCAATAATATGGGTAGAAAAAATCACAATCCTATCACGACTGAGTTCCACCAGCAAGTTACGAAACCTGATACGCTCACGAGGATCAAGTCCTGCTGTGGGTTCATCCACCACCAATATACGCGGAAGATGCAACATGATTTGAGCAATCCCTATTCGTTGTTTCATTCCTCCGGAAAAGGAACCAATGGTTTTATCCTTATTTTCCCACATATGAACCGATTTTAACACATACTCCACACGAGCATTGCGCTCTTCGCTATTTTTCAGTCCTTTTAATAAAGCCATGTAATCTAAAAACTCAAAGGAAGTCATATTCTCATAGGAACCAAATTCCTGCGGAAGATAACCTATCAGACCTTGCAATTCTTCTCTGTATTGCATGGTATCCAAACCATTCACAAATATTTTACCGTAGCTTTGGTCCAGAATTCCGCAGATAATACGCATGATCGTTGTTTTACCCGCACCATTGGGTCCCAATAAACCAATCATTCCACTTTCCATGGTTAAAGAAATGCCCTTGAGTGCTTTAAAGGGTTGTTTTTGCTTACCAATAAGCGGAATAGAACGCACCATGACATACCAACTACGCCTGATTCCTGCAAAACGCCCCTTTAATCGTTCAATATTCACATTTTCATTCTGAAGTTTTTTTCCTGTCACAAAAATATAAATACCTATATACCACAATATCCCCAGAATAATTGCCGAGGCTATACCTCCGAAACGCATCACCATCATGGAGATAGTCACTATAGGATACAACCATAATATTATTTTATACGGCAAAGCATGAACAGCAAATAATTTTATAAATCTTCCTTTTTTATCTGGCCAGTGACTCAGATAAGCAATAAAGGAAAGTAAGATGAAATAGCCCACAAAGAGATATACAAAACACCATAAACCGGTCTCCAGATAAAACCAAGTCATCCACAATAAAAAGCCTAACAAGGGAATTTGCCAGATAACACTTTCGATATAACTCTTGCGTCCTTTGGAATTTCGTTCTCTTCGACCATATTCAGCTGCCATTTTCCATTCTCTCATAAAACGACTATCCCTGTCATAAACCTTTACTACACTACGCAAGGTAATGGTGATAGGATCGCCAGGTTTAATAAGACTTATGCTTGCCTGACGTAGACTGGTAAGAATAAAATACAATACCGCAGGCACCCCAGCTAATAAGCAAAAATACTCAACCAGCATCCAAACAAAGCTATGGTTAAACACAAAATGAATCAGCAGTAAACCGATACCCCAAGCGCTAAAAATGACCATTTTATAGGCTATTTGTTGCGAACGTATCCATTCCAGCGCTGTTTCTAATCCAAAGCTAACTGTTGGAATAAAAACAAGGGTTAGCAAGGTACTTACCAATAAGCCTCCCACTACAGTAATGGCAAATGGAGCCCCTAGGCTTCCTACATATTCCGATTTTCCCAGTGCCAAAGGCAACATGGCAATAATTGTTGTAGAAGCGGTAATTAAAATAGGACGTACCCTTGAAATACCAGCCTGCAACAAGGCCCGAGAATGACGCATTCCTTTTTTGCGCAGTATATTGGCATAATCAATTAGTATGATCCCGTTATTCACCACAATACCTAATAAAATTAAAAAACCAATTAAAGTATTCAGGTTTAACAAGGAATTCCCTGTCAGTATCAATCCTAAAAACGAGCCTATGGCAGCTAAAGGTATCGAAAACAACATCACAAAGGGGCTAACAAAAGATTCAAACACAGAAGCCAGGATCATCAATATCAACAGAAAAGCTGTTCCTATTAAAAAGTAAAACTCATTATAAGGATCTTCCTCATGAATCACCTCAACAGCTGTTCCCGAAGGTAAATTTACTTCGGCTACCAGGTCATCTACATCCAAACGCGCCTGTTCAAGTAAATCCTTTGAATCATTTATTTCATCACTAAACGAATAAGTTACTGTAATTTCCTTTTGTTGATTAACGCGTAATATTTCCTTACGCCCACTGGCATAAATAATATTAGAAAAATCACTCAGCTCCACCAAAGAGCCACTACTCGATTCTATATCGAGGGCTTTCAAATCATCGTATGTTTTTGCATCATCCTCCTGGCCAGCATATATTTTATCACTTTTCATGATAATATCATATTCTTCGTTATTCATCTTCAAAACACCTCCCGAGCTAATCTCAGTACGAAAGTTAACCAACTGACTCAGTACATCCTGAGGAGTAACGCCATAGATGCTCATCAAACCAGGATCAAACTCAAGATGTACCTCAGGACGAGCAGAGCTGGCGCTCACCCGAACCGATTTCAGATCTTCCAGGTTATCCTCCAGAATATATTTAATATCCTCTGCCAGCAAAAGCATCTTATCAAAATCTTCACCTTTAATCACAATGCTTTCTGTTTGCTGACCTATACCAAACATACTCATCATATTCATACCCGGATTCTCACCAAATCCCCCCGACATGCCACTTCCTGAAGAAGATGATCCCTGTTCCATGGATATCTCTGAATCGTAAAAACCATATAAACGGCTTTGTATATCGGCCTTAATCTCTCCTAACGAACGCGATGATTCTTTTTGGTAATCCTCCTTTAACTGAATAGTAATATTTGCTTCCTCTTCATATACCTGACTTATAATTTTATCATACTCAACAACTTCACCAAACCTTTTCTCCAGTTCTTTAACCATCTCATCAGTATTTTCCAGTGTCGACCCTGATGGACGTTCAATATCTACAACAAACTCAGCTGTTTCCACTTCCTTATTCACCTGGTAACTAACTACCAGACTAATCAGGACCGTAACAAAAAACATGAGCACAGCCGTATTGATGGTACGGGCAGGTAGTCGTAATGCATTCTTCAACAACACCAGATACGACTGAATTAAACGATTATGCAAGGGTAATTTCTGCAAACGTTTTTGCACATCGCCTTTACCATACCACAACACACTGTGTGTCATCATAGGAATAAGCATGAGTGCTACCACCAAAGAAATAATTAGAGTACCTACAATAGAAATACTAATATTTTTAGCCACCATTTTAAAAATGGCATTGGAAGAAAATACAAAAGGCAAGAAAACAGTTATGGTAGTTAATGTAGCAGCAAAAATAGCACGCCACACCTCTCGGGTTCCTATAATAACCGCCTTATCCCTATCTTTCTCGAAAGAAGCTACCCGATAGATGTTCTCCATCACCACTATACTATTGTCAATCAGCATACCAACAGCCAATGCAATACCTATAAGCGTTAAGGTGTTAATGCTAATACCAAAGGCATAAAATATATTAAATGCAGAAAACACCGAAATAGGTATTGACAGCATAACCAGAGAAACCAATGGGATATTTTTAAGAAAAATCCAGAGAATAAATACAGCCAAAATACTTCCTATGAGTGCCAGATTAATAATCTGATCAATATTTTTCTCCATGGTATCGGCCGAGTTTGTGGTGATCACAATCTCAGTATCCTCAGCAGCCAGCTCTTCATTCAGCTTTTCTATTTGACTTTTTATTCTATCGGATAACTCAATTTGGTTAACGGTTGATTCTCTGGTAATTTTAATAGTAACCGACTCCATGGCATTTACCCGGCTATAGGAAGTTTCCTCCTTTACTCCAAAAAATACTTGGGCCACATCCTTTAAACGAATAGGCCCATCGGGAGATATAATTACATTTTCCAAATCGGAAATACTACTGTATTCAGCATCTACATTTACAAATAGATACTGGCCCTGGTCAACTACTCTTCCTGCAAATGTTTTATCCTCCTGGTTAGAAGTAATCTTTCTTCTGATTTCAGTAACTGTTAAATCTAGGGCTTCAAGTTTATCTTCATTAAAAATTATCTCAACGGTTTTTTCGCGTCCACCAAAAACCTCTGCTCCAGCCACCCCATCAATATTTTCAATCTTATCCGTAATCTTCTCATCAGTAATAGCTCTTACCCTGTCAACCCCTCCAGTACCCAGCACTTGCAACTGCATAAACTGGTTGTTAAATTGATCTAAATCCATTTTTACCACCGTGGCTTTAAAATCATCGGGTAATAAATCCTGAGAAGCCTCAACCTTTTCAGCCAGTTTTAAGTAGGCATACTTAAAATCAACCTCTTTGGTCAGATAAACAATGATAGTACCTCTACCAGTACTTACCCTTGATTCCATTTTTTCAATCCCTTCCAAAGTCCCTACAACCCCTTCCATAGGAATAATCGCTTCCTGCTCAATATAGCGAGGGTCTGACTCCACATCATCGGTATTGGCTACCTGCACAAAAAGCATCGGTAATTCGGTATCTGGATACAGTTCTACTGAGAGATGTTTATACGACACCATTCCAAGCATGGTGAGTGCCACAAACAACATACTAATCAGTACTTTTCTATGTATTATGAAATTCATATTCTTTAGATTAGAGATGGTTAGATGAGTAATAAAAAATGTATTACCTATTTACCGGATACTCCTAATTTTTCATGTGTTTATAATTTGTTTTTTATTAGTCACTACCTGTGCCGCTATGGCGGGATGAAACACCCAAATTGAAATCATATTCCTGTGTGTAAGGCCTTTTAGATGGGTGTTTCATGCTCAGATTTAATTTTCCTGGCTATATTGACTATGATCACCATTCCGCTTAAACACTCCATCAAAAACATAGTAAACACAAGGGATTACAATCAGCGTTAACAGAGTAGAGGTAACCAGTCCTCCTATTACAGCAATAGCCATGGATGAGCGGATGGCTGCACTTTCGCCAAAACCTATGGTAAGTGGCAGCAAGCCCAAAATAGTAGTTAAACTGGTCATAAAAATAGGTCGTAATCGGCTGTTAGCCCCAGCTATAATAGCGTCCTTTAAAAACATACCCTCCTTTTTTAACTGATTGATGGCATCCACCAATATAATAGAATCGTTAACCGCAATACCAGCCAGCATCACCAGACCTATGTAAGCCATGATATTTAACGATTTACCTAAGATTAAAAAGGCAGCTATGGCTCCTACTCCAGCCAAGGGAATAGTAAGTAAAACAGTAAATGGATGAATGAGCGATTCAAACTGAGACGCCATGACCATATACACCAATATAATAGACAGTATCAAGGCAAAAGACAAGCTATCAAAGGATTCCTTACGCATAACCTCATCCCCTTTTAATTCGTAACGATATCCGGCCGGGAAAGTAATATGCGAGAGACGTTCTCTGATTTGTTGCGAGAGTTTGTCAACCGGTATATTTCCCTTGGTATGGGCAGTTATCTTTCCAATTCTATTTTGATTATTCCTGATGATTTCTTTAGGAGAATTTCCCAGCACAATAGTGGCCAGTTCACTCAGTCTATAGTCATTATCATCATATTCAATGACAAAATTTTGCAGGTCCTTTAAAGGATAATCAGGCATTTTCAGGGTAATATCTGTCAGCTCCCCATCACTCTCAATGCTTCCAGCATCTTTCCCCATTAAAAACTCTTCCAGCTGAGTAACTATGGTTGAAGCATCTATTTCAAACATACCAGCCCTGTATCTATCTATTATTACATTTACTTCGGGTACCCCATCTTCAAAAGAACTTTTTACATTATATAGCTCTTCTTCATTTTTTAAAGCCGCAAAAACCTGATCAGAAAGCTCATCCAGTTGATCAAGGTCATCTCCAATCACTTCAACCAATATGGGAGCAGAATCACTACCCAAAATCTCCTGAAGGGCTGTTTCATCCTGAATAAACTCCAATTCCATTCCGGCCACTCCTTCAAATAAATTACTTAATATAGGTATAAAATCATCGGTAGCATAAGGCGTTTCTTTGCTTAATATAATTTTAATAAAACCCGTATTTTCCCCTTCAAAAATGCTTGCATCAGAATCATCAGTTCCTGTTTCTGGGCCTGCATGAGTATACACCTGCGAAATATGCCCTTCAAAGGTTTTCATAATAAGCGCTTCCATCGACTCAAGGGTAGCTGCAGTGCGTTCCAGACTATGCCCTGAAGGCAAAGTCACTTCTATAGAAAACTCTTTGGTTTGTGCACTGGGCATAAACTCACTACCTACCAATGAAATTGAGAAATAGGTTCCCGCCACCAAAGCGATGGCTATCGTAATAACCCAATACCGTTTATCAATAATCAGGCTTAAAAATTTAGTATATCTGGGGTATCTGACATCCTCATTTTTCTTTTTAATCACATGCTTACCCAAAAATACAACACTTAAAACAGGTATGATTAAAATAGCCACAAACAGAGAGGATAAGAGAGAAAAGGCAACGGTCCATGCCTGATCCTTAAACAATTCACCTGAAGCACCATGCAAATAAACTATGGGCAGAAATACCACTATAGTAGTTAATGTAGAAGCTACCAAAGCCCCACTCACTTTTGCTGTTCCTTCAACCGCCGCTTCGCGCAGATTCTTGCCTTTTTCGAGCAATCTAAAAATATTTTCCACCACAATAATGGCATTATCCACCAGCATTCCTGCACCAAGGGCTAAGCCTCCCAGGGTCATAATATTCAGGGTTAATCCATTAAAATACATGAGGTTAAAGGTGGCAATGATAGAAATAGGAATAGCAGCACTTACAACCAATGTAGTCCCTATTCGGCGCAAGAATAAAAACAATACAATAATCGCAAATAAAATCCCAATCAGAGCACTATCCTCTACTTCCGAAATAGCATCATCGATAAATTTACCCTGGTTTTTAATCACCGTAATTTCATATCCAGGTAAGGCTTTCTTTACTTTGTCAAAACCTTCGTTTAAGGCATCAATAGCAGCTACGGTATTAAACTTAGTTTCTTTATAAATAGATAAGCCAATACAACGCTTTCCATTTAATCTGACAATATTGTCTGGATCCTGATTTTTATAGGATACCTTTGCCACATCTTTTAAAAGCAATGGAACCTCAACGCTTAGTCCATCATCATTTTCTTCAAGGGTAGTTCCTACTACTAATTGTCCTAAATCTTCAGGCGATTCGTAAATACTTACTCCTTTAATCACATATTTTTGCCCCAGGTCTTCAATGGAACCTCCTGAAACATTTTGATTATAGTTTTCTATCTTAGTAATAATAGTCGATGATGAGATATTATGAGATTCGAGTATATAAGGGTCCGTTTCAATCAGTATTTCCTTGGTTTCATCCCCACTCAAACGCACATCTGCAATACCATCAATACGGATAAGTACATTACGGATATAATTTTGTGCCACCTTACGTAACTCATCCATGTCGGCAATATCCGGATTAGAAACGGCAGCCAACATTATGGGTGAAGCGTTGGGATCATTCCGATAAATAGTGAGTTCTTCAATATCATCATCCTGACTATAGGTGGTGAGAGCTTTTTGCAAATCCAGAAAAGCCTCATCCATATCCTGATCCCAGTTATAATCAACATTAATCTGTGCCGTTCCCACCTGGCTGGTTGAACTGACATTTAAAACCCCGCTTTGGCGTATAATGGTT
>JBFHKL010000094.1:0-13332 GCA_041595375.1 Saccharicrinis sp. | reverse complement strand
TGTTTGTAGTAAATAGCTATGTTAAAAACGTCTGGTTTATTTGAGACCAGACGTTTTTAATTTCTTATTTATCTTTTTTCATAATCGGCATGAGGTGGTTTAACATAAGGTTCTGTTTTTAGTTTATCCAGAATAACTTCTATTGTTTTTTCCAGTTGAGAATCAGTGCCCTTAGCTAATTGACCCGCATCCTCATCGACAACAATATCAGGGTCTACACCGTGTCCTTCGCGAAACCATTCCCCATTAGGATCGTACAGGCGGAAGGTTGGTACAGTAACACCTCCTCCGTCAATAAGAGCGGGTGCTCCAGAAATTCCAATTAATCCTCCCCAGGTACGGGTTCCGATTAATTCACCCAGTCCGGCTTTACGAAAGTAATCGGGAAAAGCATCTCCACCAGAACCAGACCAACCGTTAATCATCATTACCTTAGGTCCGAAATGCGCTACATAAGGAACCTGACGATCCACACCTGTGCGTCCGGCAATGTATGATAATGGTTTACGATTCAGAAGCTCTATGAAACGGTCGGGAATTTGACCTCCGCTATTCCATCGTTCATCGATAATAAGTGCCTGTTTGGTCCATTGTCCCATAAACTGTCGCACCAATTCACTTTGTCCATCTAATCCGGTGTTTGGTACATAAATATAGCCTACTTTACCATTGGTTGCTTCGTCAACACGTTTGCGTTTACTTTCTATCCATTCCAGGTTACGCAGGCGGTATTCATTTTTTATTGTTTCTACAACAACCTTTCGAGCTCCTTCGTTATTAGGTTTGTCATTGATCAAAAGCTCAACTGATTTTCCGGCAAGATTTTCAAAGGCAGCATAAGGTGATTTTTTTACGTCAACAGGAATGCCATTGATAGCCAGTAAATAATCTCCTTCTATTACATCTACACCAGCTTCGGTTAATGGAGAGCGTGTTTGAGCATCCCAGGGACTTCCTGTTATAATATGACTAATTCTGTAATGTCCGTTATCGTATTTGAAGTTGGCGCCTAAATATCCAATTGGCATTTGTTTGGCGCTCTCAAAATCACCACCACCTTTGTAGGCATGTGACGAATTCATTTCACCAATCATCTCACCAATGACAAAGTTTACATCCCAACGTGTTGCACATTGCTTAAGTATGGGTAAGTATTGTTGATATACACCATCCCAATCAACACCATGCATGTTTTTGTCGTAGAAAAAGTCGCGTTCCAAACGCCAGGCATCACGATAAATCTGAGCCCACTCTTCTTTTGGATTTACTGTCATTTGAATGTTATTCAAATCAATAGTTTTATCCATTTTCTGATTCTCAGACACCTTAATTACAGCAGCTTTAGGTCCTTGTACTACCAGGATATTTTCACCATTAGCAGCCAACATATATCCGGAAATACCTGATATAATTGTCTTTTCTTCGCGTTCTTTTAGGTCATAATATTTTAAACTGGTATCTTCTTCTGTTCTACTCATGTAAAGAAGCTTTCCATCGGCTGTTTCCAACGAATAATAGTTTCCTGCTTTAATGGGAAGTAGAACAATACGCTCTTCAATGCCTTCGAAATCTATTTTAGTGGACTTATCTATTTCATCTGAATCAGGTTCTTCTTCTTTCTCTTTCTTTTTCTTGGCATTATTTTCTTTCTCCTCCTTATCTTTCTCTTTTACAATTTCTACAGTATCGTTACGGGCCAATAAAGGAGATTCTGTATCTTTTGTCAAGGGTATAGCTGCTAATAAAGTAGGATTGTTGTAAATCCATGTTCCCTGGTAATTGGAATATTTAGGAGTGAAATTTCTATCTGTAGAAAAGAATAAATATTTACCATCTGCAGAGAACACAGGATCTGCATCGCTATAATAGCCACTGGTAAGAATGTGCTTTTCCTGATTGTTTACATTGTATACGGCAATAACATTGTTGTTGGTTTTGTAATCGGCTGCCCAAGTAAACCATTCGCTATTACTATCCCAATTGACCAGGAAGTTATCGGTGGTATACTGATTTCCGCTTTGTAAACTATCGACAATAACAATTTCATTGCTCTCGATAAAAAGAAGTTTAATAGTCAATTCCTGATCGATAAATACCATTTTCTTGCTATCAGGAGACCACATGATATTGTATCGGTAACCGTTTTTAAAATGGCTTAGTGTGTTTTGAGTATCGTTTTCCATGTTACGCAATACCAATTGGTATTCCCCGGATTGGTCACTCCAATAAGCAAGATATTTACCGTTTGGCGACCATGCCGGATAACGTTCGGCTGTTCCTGATGTTTGTGTAAGATTGGCTGTATATCCATGCTCCACAGGAACTGAAAATATTTCACCACGAGCTTCTACAGCAATGCGTTTGGCATCGTGTGAAATAAAGTAATTTGAAATATTTGCGGTAACGCTCTCGGTCTTTGGAATCATGGACAACTGATCTGTAACTAAGGATATGTCTACAGTTGTACTTTTGTCGTTGGCCAGGTTGTATAAATAAAGTTTACCACCAGCTTCATATACTATATCTTTGGGCCCCATGGAAGGGAAGTGCAAATCGTAATCGGTATAGTATGTTAGTTGTTTTGTTTCTTTAGTATTGTTATCGTAAACCCAAAGATTCGCACGCTTAGCTACTCCTCTGTCTGATAGGAAATAAATCTTATTATCCTTTATCATAGGAAGTTCGTCGTTAGCATTGTTTATAGCAATTTTCTCTGCTTCTTTGGTGTCTATATTCATCATCCAAATATCAGGGGCCATGCCACCTTCGTATCTTTTCCATGTACGGAATACTCTTGTTTTATCAGTAAAAACAATGGTATTTCCATCTTTCGAAAATGAACCAAATTCGGCATATTCAAGGGGGAGTTTCTCAGGTAACCCTGTTTCAACCCTGGTTAAATAAAACTGATTCCAACGGTTTTTCCCACTCTCGCGAGGAGAAGCAAAAAGCACTTGTTTTCCATCGGGATGCCAGTCAACAACCCTATCAAAACTACCGTGCCAGGTTAAACGTTCTGGCAATCCACCCGTCACAGGGATGGTATATACATCTACATTACCATTGTAATTACCACTAAAAGCTATGGTTTTTCCATCGGGTGAGAATTTTGGCATAATTTCCTCTCCGGCAGGCGAACTTAGTTTTGTAGCAACCCCGCCATCTTTCGCAACTACCCAAATATCTCCTGCATAGGAAAAAGTAATTTGTGTTTCACTTACGTCCGGATATCGGAACAATCGGGCATCAACCTGAGAAAACCCTAATTTGGTGAATCCCAACATCAATGCAATTAAAATAATTTTTTTCATTTGATACATTTTCTATTTTTATGGCTATATAGCCTGTTTTACAATATTTAGGTAGAAATTACAAGAAAATTGAAGTAGAATGCTACTGAAAGTATGCGCATTATGCAAATTTCCTAATTGTAATAAGTCAAGGTATAATTAAAGGAAGTTTATCCCTTGTGTCAAAAATAATAAACCAAGGTAAAATATTTTACAAAAAACTAAATATTTCTATCATATTTTTATAATGCTAACATAGAGGAGTTTTTTTTATATGAGTACTCATGCTTTTTGTGAAGAGAGAAGTATTTAAACTCGTACGATAAACCAAATAAGATTCATGTATAACTTTATGTATCTATTTTAGTTCAATATTTGGCGTTTTGTTAGCCAAATGGACAAACCCAAAGGGCATTGTTTCACAAATAATCAGTGGAGCGCAGGATAAAAATTACGAAAGCTGATATGTATTTAAAAGACATGGCGTGGCAAATTAAATATTAGCTTATTCAAAAAATACAAAGCGCACAATTAGTTTTAGTTTAATGAACCTTTCTAAAGAAGTATGAAAAATACATAATTGTGGGCTATGGTTTTGTTTTCTAATTTAATCCGCAAGTGAATATGCGTGTTTTACACATGTTTACTTGTGGATTAATGAATTTAAAATTATATCAACAGCATTACCAATGCTCTTAAATGGAGCTTTCAGTAGGCTTTTGAACTTTGTAATTTATGACGTAATAGTCTTTTAATGCCTATTGGGGGATAAGCTATTTATGCTTTAATTCATAAAATATACCACGTTCAAGCTGTACTGTTTTTATTATTTCATTGGCTTCTAAGGTGCCTAAGTATTTATTTATTTCATTCACATGTATTCCTAAAAAACGATGTAAATCATCAAGTGTACAAGGACGGCGTGCTATGGTTTCTTTAATAGCAGTTTCAATATCGCCGCTATAAGATTCAACGGATGTTCGTTCCTGAGCTGCTGCAATGATTTCGACGTTTGGTAGGTTCCAGTAATTAACAATTTCCTGTAATTCGCTTTTTGATAGTGGTATTAAACCAGGAACAGTTCCTGGACGATCGAGTGTGTTTAATTGAATACTATCGGGATTAATTTTCTGGATGGCATTTTTAAGCAGATCTAATTCCTCCTTAGAATCGTTATAATCCTTTAATAAGAATACCTCTAACCAAATTTTTCCTTGATATTCTTTTCTTAAATCAATTAACCCTTGTATATAAGTTTCTATTTTTAAGTTAGAATCTGGTCGGTCTATTTGTTCAAAAACTTCCTGACTAACAGCATCTAAAGAGGGTAGGATTACATCGGCTTGTAAAAGCTCAGCTCTTAATTTAGGGTTAAAAAATAAGGTGCCATTTGTTAAAATGGCTGTTTTTATGTGAGGATAATTCGTTTTAACAAAAGTCAGCACATCACCTATTCGGCTATTGAGTGTTGGTTCGCCCGAACCTGAAAATGTAATGTAATCGATTTTTGGTTGCTTGCTCATAAATTCCTTTAATTCAGCAATCACATGATCGAATTTTACGTACTCCATTCTGTCAAGCGTAAGTTTTGTACTCTTGCCTACTTCGCAGTAAACACAGTTTAGCGAACAAACTTTTTTAGGTATTAAATCAATCCCTAACGACATACCTAATCTACGTGAGGGAACGGGTCCAAAAAGGTGTTTATACATTCTTTTAAAATTTAATCGTATGCTAATCTTGTTTTTTCATTTGTCAAAGTAGGAGCTATTAAATCTTTCCATTCGGCAGTTTTCCAGGTGTTGAGTTTTTCATGTGTCAGTAAATATTTCTGTGGTATGGGGTGGGTTCCAACTATCACAGGAATGTTAAATTTTTCTGTTATAAATTTTTTAAAATAGGCAATGTGAGGGCAGGGAGGATAACCTACTACAAGTCCCGTGGCCAGGTGAATTACCTCCACTTCATTTTTAATCATTTGTTCAGGTGTATATTCAATATTTCCACCCGGACAACCGACGCAAGACGTATATCCCACCAAGTCAAGGTTGGTGTCTTTATCGTAAATACTAAAGGCTCCTTCATGATGTTTCATTGAGCGAAAGCATTTTCCACCGGCGCAACTTCTATACCGATCGCAAATAATAATGCCTATTTTTTTTGATTTTATCATATTGCTTTAGTTATAATTTCTATGCTTTTTACGCATGATTTTAGCTCTTTCTGTGCCAATGTGATTCGAAATAATTGTTTGTTCTATTTTGATCAACAAATAATCTGCGAGGAAAAAATGCCGATAGATCATCAAAGAGACTTAAAAAGTGAGACAAATTACAGACGAATTTTGATTTGTAATAGCTATTACCTCCCTTTTCGCATCCATCTTGAAGTCGTGATATTTGTTATATCTAAAACATTGGCGGTATTGTTAATATTAACCGACCGAATATCTTCGATGGAATAAAATGCTTTGGGATTAAAGTGGTTTATAATACCAATCACTTCGCGTACTATTTTTCGTTTGGTTATGATGAAAATAACATTTACTAAGCCATTTTTTCCTTCAGCATCAATTGCTGTGGCCCTAAATCCTTTTGTTCTAAGATTATTGATTAGGGGACTTGCATCGGTAGCCGTAATAATACGGATGAGTTGTGTGCCAATTGCTAGTTTTTCTTCTAGTAGTAAGCCAACATAATTCCCTACAGCAAAACCTAAAGCATAGGCGATATAAGTTGTGAAATTATCTAGGTTTGCCATAATCCGGGTAATGGCTACCAGCCAGATCAAGATTTCGAAAAACCCAAGAATAGGGGCCACTATTTTATTGCCTCTCGATATAAAAACAATTCGAAGGGTATCCATCGTAACATCTGTTACCCGCGAAATAAATATCAATCCAGGTAGTAAACCATAAATAAACCAATTGGAATCGTAAAATTCAGCTTCCATAATACGTCATTTTAAAATAAAACAGTGAGTAAATATTTTATAACAATAATATAATTTGTTGTATTTACCATTGTTTTTATAAAAAGGATTTTAGTTTTATGTATTTTTCTCTGGTTCCTGCTTCAAAAGAGGGGTTATATAGCAGAGCGGATGGATGGGTTAATGGAAATATTCTTATTTCATCCAAAACCAATAATTTGCCGTTTATATTTTTAAAACTCATTTCTTTATTTGAAAGATCAACATTGTATTTTGTTAAAATTGACTGAGTTGCGTAATAACCTAAGGGAACGATGATTTGAGGTTTAATAATTAAAATTTCGTCATCTAAAAAGGAACTGCATAGCTCAATTTCCTTCCATGTAGGTTTTCGATTCTTTGGTAATATACATTTTATCAGATTAGTCATATATATCGATTGTCTTTCTATTCCGGCTGATTGTAGTAGTTTATTGAAAACCCGACCTGATGGGCCAATGAACATTTTATTTCCAGCATCTTCTTTGGCTCCAGGAGATAGTGCAACAAATAGAACACTAGCATTTATGTTTCCTTCACCAGTAAGCGCATGTATGCGAGTAGCTGATAATGGACATTTTTCACAATCTCTGATCTGGTAATTAAGAACGTCAAGTGATTCTTGTTTTTCTAATAAGCTTAGCTGTTTCATCTTTTCAACAAATGTTTTATGACTTATCGTTTATATACGATTGACAATTTCTTGCTTATCCAACATAAAAATGTTGATTCCATTTATTTTGCTCGTTTCCGGATGGATAATTGCTCACCTCTTTTTTTTATTTTGTTTAACTTGCTGGTCAATAGTTTTCGCTTTAATGAGCTTAATCTATCAATGAAAAGAATTCCTTGTAAGTGGTCATATTCGTGTTGAAAAATGCGGGCTTTTATCCCGTCAAGTCTTTCTTCTATTAGATTGAAGCTGATATCATAATATCGTACATCAATTGTTTCAGGTCGTGACACATCTTCATAAATATTAGGTATGCTCAGGCAGCCTTCATTATAATAAGCTGTTTCTTCGCTGGACCATACAATTTCAGGGTTGATAACAGCGATCTCGACTTTAGGAATTAAAGGATCTTCCTCTGCAAGAGGTGAGGTGTCTATGATGAAAATTTGTTTTGATAGGTTGACTTGTGGCCCAGCAAGACCTAATCCTCCCTCTTTTTTAAGAGCACTAAATAAATCTTCTGCCAGTAATGATACATTGTCATTTTTTGTTATTTCACTCGATTTTTTTCTAAGAATAGGAGCTCCATAGGTTATAATTTGTAAAGCCATAATGTTAAAAATAATTCTTGATTGAAAATGCTTTTTGATGATATTCGATCAGTTTGTGTGTTTATGAGATTGCTCCCACCGGACAAATACTTATACATAGTCTGCAGTTTTTACAGTTTGAGGTTGTTATTTTTGCTTTCCCATCTTCCAGGATAATAGCTTGTGAAGGGCATTTATTTACACATGCTGAGCAACCAATACAAAGGGCTGCATCAATTATAGGAAAAGTTGAGGTATTGGTATATTTATCTGGTACCTGTTGAATGTTTATATTTTCAGGCATAGCTTGTCTTATGAGCGGAATGTTGCACCTAGGACAGCTTAGTGTAGAGCAGGGGACTCCGCGTTTATGAGTCACAGAATAATGGCATCTTGGACAGCTACAAACACCATACTGTGAATTGTCCTTTCTTTTATGTTGTAATTTATAGCGTTGATTCTTTCCTCGTCCAATCATGTTATACCCTTTTTAAATTGAAATAAGTCTTATTAAATGTTGGTATAATACCGATAGCCTGTTCTGAGAAATTTCGGAATAATAATGATTGAGCATTTTAAATGAAACGCAGATAAGGCTCATTTCATTATACAATCGGTATTGTTTGTTTACTTGTTGATTAAACAAAGAGAGGCTTATTCAGCCTCTCTGGTACTCATTTAAAAGTCGTTTCTGAAACGGTTTTGTCGTCCCATTCCGAAACCTCGTTGTCGTCTACCTCTTCCTGCACCAAAGCCTCTATCTTGTAAATCCTCAGGGGAATTTTCATCGGCGTTTGGTTTTGATGCGGCAGTTTGATTTTTAAGATTAGTTCTTGAATTAGCACAACGACCCATTCTACGACCTGTCATAGGACCTTGTCCCATTGGTCCTGTTTGATTTAAACCTGGCATAATAACCTCCTTTTTTAATTGGTTAATATTATTGTTTATCGCTTTTTAAGCGTTTTGTTTTACTGCTATTACCACCAGCATTACATTTCTGGCTTATTTCTTTTTCTGACTTTTGTATTTTTTATTTTCGAATGAGGTACTACCTTTTTCGATGTGACGCCCAGAATGCTAATTTTTGCTTTCGGCATCACTATCATTAAGTTTTGGCCTAATGGTATTATATTAATGATTTAACATGTCTATTATTTCTATTATTTTTTTTTCTGACTGTTTAAAAACAATCATTTGAATTTTCAAACTATCAAGTAAGGATTTAATTTTCATTCCAAAATCGCCTGATACTATTTTATTTACCTGACGAGATGCCACCAATTGCACAGAATCAATGCCGGCTTCTTCCAATGATTCTTTATTTGGATTGGGAATAAATTCTATTGCTTTACTTTTATTGTCGTAAATGACAAAGTATTTACAGCGACCAAATCGTTGGTCAATTGTTGATTCTAAGGTGTTTCCTGTTGATGTAATAGCAACTTTCATTTTATTTATTTACCGTGAATATTTGTATTGGTCATATAGCCTGTTTACAATTATTTACTCAAGACAATAGTATAATCCTTCTTTTATCTTTTTATAAATAATAAACTTCTCTTCATTGGAGCATTGCATGCTGGACATAATTCCTGATTACAACCTTTACCATATTGATGTTTTACCTCAAATCCACAATTGCGACATACACAGAGTTCATTACATTCATTATTAATTGCGCGATCATTAGTATAATCGCATTGTTTAAAATGAGAACTGCCACATAACGAGCAGTTTTTGATTACTTTATCTTTTTCTGGATTATTGAAATAGCATTTACAGGTATTACAATGATACCAGTCGCTATCAAAATAAACCTTACCTCCTTTTATTGTAATTTGGCGACCTTCTATAAACGCTTTTGCTACTTTTTGAAGAGCCGAAGCATATATTCTTGTAAATGTTGGTCTGGAAACTACCATTATAACAGATGCCTGATGATGATTAAGTTTGTCATAGTCACTCAGTCGAATGGCTTCATATTCTTCGAATAATAGGTTCACAGGCTCCAGATTTTGTTTTTCTGATTTTTTACCATAAGGTTTAAATCCATTTATTATTGGTGGATTTAAAACTTTTCGCAGTACTCTTTTTCGTGGAGACATATATATTATAATCTATAGTTCATTGTAAAGGTAATGAACTATTGTTCATTTGCAAAGTAAAATCATATCTTTTAAATTATAATATTGCTATCTGATTGTTTGCGACTTAAAATAAAATGGCTGCGTTTCAGATTTGATAAAATGGAAGTATGATTAAAGCTTAAAGAAAATAAGGACCGACTTATTAAAGACGATTCGTTGAATTTTTTAATGCGATATATCAATGTATGATTGACTAATCAAGGGTAAATTATGATAATATAAATAGCAATGACTTTATTAGGCATGGCATCGAAATATCTTTTTTTCATATACTCTAATTTATTTTCAATGGTCATATGTACCCACAAATAAATTCAATCATTTTCCTGTATGTAAATTAAATAATTGAATTTGCATGCTCGTTTCATCTTTTCTTTGGCAAGTAATATTTCTTGCATTTGCCAACAGTTGTTCTGTTAATTCTATTCAATATTTATAAGTAGGTTTTATGAAAAACGATTTTCAGCTATTCAATAGGGAGAGGTTTTATCGATTGCGTTTTTAGTAAAAGGCATATTTCTTTTATTCAAGTAATTAGTATAGGGAGTTGGATATGGTATGATTTTTATGTTCCAATTGAAATTAATATTATTCCTTTTGTATTGACATATAGATCAGTAAGGTGTTGTATTCTCCATGAGAAAATAAAAAATGAATCATTCCTTCTTTGCAATTTTAATGAACGATGCTGTATCTATCAGAATAATATATTTCTAAACTATGTTTCATATTGAGAATATTCTCATTATATTGCGGTGTATTTTTTTTACATTATAGTATACTTAGTTTTTTAATGAGATAAATTAAGATATTAATATTTCTAAGGACTCAAATAGATTTAGGACTTAATCGGTCTTCAATGATGACTTCCTCAAATTCATCGAGACATAAAAAATAAATGAAGTACTTAAAATTGAAGTGCATAGAAAAGTAATGCTAGAAAGTATGATTATACCAGTTTGAGTTCAAATTGAACAAGCCATTTCTGACAATCCAAAAAAAAGAGAATATATTATGAAAAGCATTGATTTACACATTCACACAACAGTTTCTGATGGTACGTACACTCCGAAAGAACTTGTTGATTACGCTGTAAAAAAGAAAATTTCAGCGATTGCAATTACTGATCATGACACAATGGACGGCATAAAGGAAGCTGCCGACTATATTCGGAAAAAAAAGCTTCCTATAGAACTTATACCGGGTATGGAAATATCTACCAGTTCTTCTCATTCCTATTTTGGTATTCATATTTTAGCTTATTTCATCGATAAAGATGAAGACGAAATGGCCATTATTCTGAAGAGTGTTCATGACAACATTCACGTAAATTCTATTTGTACAGAGGATGCCGTAGCATTAATTACCAAACTAGGTGGTATTTCAGTATTAGCACATCCCCAAGAGTATGGTTTGTCTATGGGTCAGTTAGATAAGCTTTTAGGTGAGTTGGTACCTTTTGGATTAAAAGGAATAGAATGCATATATCCTACGCACTCAGGCAAGTATATTGAACAGATTAAGAAAATAGCTTCAAATTATGATTTATTGATTACTGGAGGAACTGATTTTCACGGTTCACGAAAACCAAGTATAGATTTAGGAAGTGGGTTTGGAGATATGACCATTTCATATGATATCCTTGACTCACTCAAGCATATAGCTGTTGTATAAATTATTTAGGTTCTTTTCTGTCTGAATTAGAAGGAAAGAACCTATGTTTTTTGTTATTTATTGTCGGATGATCTCAAAGTGTTCTTTGTAGTAGTCAACAAGCCTTAAGGTTAGGATAACATCCGATGCAAATTATCTGTGTTTTATGCTCTTATTATCTTATATGCATAAGTGTATTATATAAGTCAAACTACATACGGTTTTAAAATAAATTTACTCCGTGCAATGAAGTATCGATGGATAATATTTACTAAAGAAATTATTTAATGAGAATTTTTATTTACAAGCAGGCTGTTTATTTATAGACTGTACTAATTACTGAGTTAACATATTGTCAATATCTAATTAGTTATGTTAGTTGTAATTACAGGTAGAATGCCATGTGAAAATAACAATTATTTTTTTAGAGGGATTTAATCTGTATTATTTATACAACACTTTTCAAATGCTTCTATTAGTATTTTAACATCCAAAAGTATTTGAGATATTTTAGTTTGTGACATTTTTAATAATATGTTAGAAGTATAGATCATAAAGGATGCACCTGCTAATATTTCCAATGCATACGTATTTTTAAATATTGTTTTTGCTACTAATTGAATTTGTTCAGGGTCTTTGTGAACATATTTCAACATACTAAAGTTTGCAGCAGTAATATCATCCAATAGATCTTGTGTAATTTCTTTGCAGTATTTCTTCTTTTCAAAGCAAAAGTATACCATCAATAATATCCTAATAATTTCAATATATTCAGAAAACTTGTATTGAGTAATATGATTTGACATAAAAGAAGCTACTGCTGGATGTTTTTCCTCGATGATGTTTATTTGTGCATACATGTCAAACTCCATCAAAACAATAGATTTTTCAATGTGTTTTTTAACTTTTTCTAAAGCAAATGTTCTGCTCATATTAAAGAGGTAATGATTTAATTATTATGTATATACAATATAAGTAAATTATAAATATAGAGTGTTGTTTTTGAGTGAGATTAGGATTTTTCGTGAAAGAGTAGCCGTATATTAAGGGGGCATCTGGTTATACTGAGCTTAATACGGCTTCATATAATTATAATCTATTAATTATAATTATTTATTTGTGTGTTTGGGGCGTGAATATAAAATATAAATGAAATATGAGCACTTTTGAAGATGCATTGAATATGCCTTTGTTTCTTCAATCATCAAGCTCTCCGAACGACCCGACGAGCTCCTTTCTTTGCAGCTGAAGCTCCCTGATTAATTGGGCAAACTGGGTGCTAAAACAACTAACATTATGGAGTGTATAGTATAGTTTAAGTCAAATATTTGACGAAGGAGAGGTGTCAATTTTATTATAATTGTATCTTTTTAGTTAACGATCTTATTTCGCGCTTTAATATCTGGTTGCATATTTTTCCTTTTTTATTCCATTGTTGTTTAACTAATAAGTTAGTATAAGTTCAAGCTAAGGTATTGGTAGTAGCCCCATTCTTCAGAATAGATAGTATATTGTGCCTTCAAATAAAATGAAAACATTCAGTTAATAAAATGAAATTATTTAGTGTATTATTACTATTATCTAGCATAAGTGCTTATGCTCAAAATACTTTACCAATGTCAGCGTTTAACGAAGAGTTAGAGTTGGTTTTACATGCCGATTCGATAATAGAAGCAGCCAATCATGGACTAGAAACCATTGAGGCAACTTATAATTTACCACAAGTTGTATCTGATCAACAAATTGAAGAAAGGCTTAATGATTTTTCAAAGGCCTTTTATTTGAAATGCCCACAATCGCTTAATTCAAATCGCATTGAACCTAAATACTTTAATTTTAAAACAATTACAGCCGAACAAAAATCCATGGCAGTAGGTTTTAAATGGCTAAAAGTAATGACCGAGTCGGGGAAAAATGTCATCAATACCAACGATATACCTAGCGACGATGATTTAAGCATTTTTTACGTTAACCATAAAAACGGCATGACTGATTTTATGAGTCTG
>JBFHKL010000093.1:0-13373 GCA_041595375.1 Saccharicrinis sp. | reverse complement strand
TTGTTACTTTCTCCTTGTCCCCTTTTTCGTTAAAACTATGTGACTAATGCATACTCATTCTCTCTATGTTATCCAATGTTTTTATAATTTCTATTTAACGACAAATGAACTCTATTTTTTATCCAGACTCAAATTTTAAAGCTGATGCTAGGTTAGGCTGTAAGGTTGGTTTTTAAATCAAGACAGGTGCTTTGTGTTTTTAATATAATAGCATATTAATTTTATTTTTTATTAACATTATGTGCGGTAATAAGTGACTAAATAATGTGTTTTATCGATTGTTTATGATTGAAATGAGAAAAATATTTAAATCCATGTTAAAAAAATAAAAAAAATAATATATATTAGCACTCGGAAAAAGAAAACCCTTTTCCCTTAAATCAGATAAAAAAATCCAAAGAAAAAGACTTGTTGCCCGCAAGTCTTTTTTTATGCCCATCACTGATCTCTTCTTAACCTAAACAATAGCTATTTTTTTCTGTTTTCTATTTTTGAGTGATTATTTTAATTATTGATAGAAAAATCAAAAGATAAAAGATATTTTTGAAGCTATGGAAAATACAACAGTAGATATGAGTTGGGAAGAACTTCTTTTAAAAGTAAGTAAGAAATTTAAGGTGTTGGCCGATTTTGACTTTTTACTCTTTATTATTGGTATTCAGGAAAGGGGAACTGGCTATATTAAATATACGAAGGACGAAAAAATGGATATGATTAATCTGGCTCGTTGCGTCTTATTTGAGCAAAAAGGATTCTGTACGAAGAGTGGAGTTGATGATGCTGGGTGGCCACAATTTGAAGCTCTTACTGATTTAACGGAGATGTTACCATCACAGCGTGAGGCGATGTTGAAAGAATCTATGATTACCTATTTTAATAATAACCTGTAATTTATTATACTAACCCATAGACTTATTGTAATGAAAAATATAGTTCTCATTCTTGCTTCATTATTGTGTATTTCTTTAATGTCGTGTTCGGCAAAAACAAGTGAGCCAATAGTGTTAATTAAAACCAGACTGGGTGATATTAAATTAAGATTATATGACGAAACACCTGTTCATCGCGATAATTTTATTAAGCTGACCAAAGAAGGATATTTAGATGGGACTCTATTTCATCGTGTGATTAAAGACTTTATGATTCAAGGTGGAGATCCGGATTCAAAGAAAGCTAATTCTGGTCAAATGCTCGGAGAAGGTGGGCCGGGATACACACTGCCTGCAGAATTTAATTTTCCAACATATTTTCATAAGAAGGGGGCCATAGCTGCTGCCCGCGAAGGAGATCAGGTGAATCCGGAAAAAAAGTCGGCAGGTTCACAATTTTATATTGTTCAGGGTAAGGTGTATGATGATCAGAAACTGTTTAAGTTGGAGAATGAAATACGCGAAAGAAAAAGAAGAGCTATTTTTAATAACTTGCTCATGCAATATAATGATTCCTTAAATGTACTGCAGCAGCAGGGTGATGAGGAAAAGATTTTGCAATTGCAGCAATATATTATGGCTATGGTTAATGAGCGCTATGGTGAGCAAGCAGAATTTACTTATCCTGATGAAGTGAAGGATGTATATAAAACTAAAGGAGGAACGCCTTTCTTAGATATGAATTATACTGTTTTTGGTGAGGTTGTTGAAGAAAAAACTTTGTTCGAAAAGATAGGATCGCTTTTTGGAAAAAAATATGGTTTGGAGGTGATAGATGCTATTGCACTTCAGGAAACCGATTCACATAATCGTCCGCTGAAGGATGTTGTGATGGAAGTAAAATTGATTAAGGAGTAAAGGTTTGATGAGACGTTCGTTTTATATTATATTTCTATTTTTTGCCTCGTACCAGCTATTTGCACAGAGCAAACAAGTAATTATTTCTACCAATATTGGCGATATAAAAATAATGTTGTTTGACGATACCCCTGGGCACAGAGATAGTTTTATAAAACTGGCCAATGAGGGACATTATGATGGTACCTTATTTTACAGAGTCATTAAAAATTTTGTCATACAGGGAGGTTCTTCAGATTCAAGAAATGCAGCGCCGGGAAGACATATTGGCTATGGAAGTTCAAAATTGGTTATAGACTCTGAATTTAAAGATAGCAGGTTTCATAAAAGAGGGGCCATCTGCGCTCCCCGCCAACCCGAAGATATAAACCACTTTAAAATGTCAGATATTAGCCAGTTTTATATTGTGCAAGGAAAAGTATATACTGATGAGGAGTTAGATTTAATAGAAAAAGCAACCAATAACCCTATAAAGATCGCCTTAAAACAAAAATATTACCTGCCCTATAAAGAAGAACTTCAAAAATTGAAGACTGAGAATCCAAAGGAATTTAATCGTAGGCTGAGAGAAATAAAACAGAAAATAGCCTTTGAATTTGCCTTGTCGAATAAAATTGAGTTTAGCGAAGAACAGCGTGAATTATACACTACTATTGGCGGTCTTCCTGAACTGGATGGCGATTATACTGTTTTTGGTGAGGTGATAAGTGGTTTTGAAGTGATTAATAAAATTGCTTCTTTGCCGGTGGATAAAAATAACAGACCGTATGCTGATGTTAAGTTGGTGGTACGAACACTTTAAAAGAGTATATCATGAAAAATAAGCTTGCTGCCTTCCTTTTCCTGCTGCTTGTTATCTTATTCAGCTGTAAGCCAAATCCGAATAAATCAACTGTATTACCTGAAGAGTACTCCCGCGAGAGGGGGTCTTATCAGCAAAATATAAAAGGCGTTGTAACCATTGAAACATACGATCATTATTCTCGCTTGTTAAAAAGTGGTTTTGGTTTTTATATCGCCTCTAATAGGGTGGTTACTAACCTGGATTTGGTGAAGGGTAGTTTCAAGGTGAAAGTGGCTCCCACAGGCAGTCAGGATTACAGTGATGTGGCTGGATATACTGCTTATAGCATTGAGAAGAATCTGGTTATATTAAAAGTGTGGAATCAAAATCCAAATTATCTCAAGCTTCAATCTGCCGTTAAAAATATTCCTGATTCGGTAGCGGGTTTATACAGGAAGTCAAGGAAGTTATTTGCGCCAAAATTTGCCGTGGGAGAAAAAAACGTAAGTGATTCTATTACCACCTATAGTTTGAACAGGAGCAGCTACTCTGGGATACCTGCTTTTACTTTTTTGCACCATCTGGTTGGAATGGTGCAAACAAAAAAAATGGGAATAGAAAAAGAATCAGTACTCATTCCTGCTTCTGAGATAGCTAAGTTATATGCACAGGATTCAAAAAGCCATACATCAGTGTACGAATTGCGTACCAAGACAAATAAGGTGTATCCTTCTTTTACAAGCATTAAAGGATTTCGTATAAAAACCACGATGGGAGATGTTGAGATACAGTTATATAATGAAACTCCGGTATTCAGAGATAATTTTATAAAGTTGGTTAGCGATCAGTTTTACGATAGTCTGTTAGTTCATAGGGTTTTAAAGGATTTTTTAATTCAAACAGGAGCTGCTGACAGTAAATATGCCAAAAAAGATGATGTTGTGGGCTGGCAAGGTCCTGGTTATATGCTAAAAACAAAGATCGCTAAGGGTACATTTCATAAAAGAGGTGCAGTAGCCATGTCAAAATTACCTGAATCAAGAAACCCTAAGAATTTAACCGATGGTTCGCAGTTTTACATCGTTTCGGGAAGAGTTTTTACTGATGAGGAGATGGATGATATATCCAGGGATAGAGGTGTTAAATTTAATGCCCAACAGCGCAAAATTTATACTACTGTAGGTGGTGCTCCACATCTTGATGGTGACTATGTGGTGTTTGGCGAGGTGGTTTCTGGAATGGAGGTAGTTGATAAAATTGCTGCCGTAAAAACCTACGGAGAAGATCGGCCTGTTGAGGATATTAGGATTATGACCATTGAGATGATTCGAAAATAGTTTAGGGTGTTATCTCTTGGTCTTCTTTAAAGTGGTTTTTGGTAATGCAAGAATTTCCCTTTTGCATAAAGTGGTGTTAAATAGGCCTTGGACTAGGTCTTGTATTTTAAAAGTAAGGCTTTTAATGGCCATATGTTTTTGTAAATGTCGACTATAAATTTAGCCGACATACAATATCCTACCATAATTATACTTTGTTATTGATAGCTTTTATTAAATTTGCGTCTTCAGAATAACGATAAAAGAATCAACGATGCTTGATAAGATAAAAGCTTTACAGGAAGAGATAAAACAATGGACAGCTCAATCAGCCGAAGAGGCTGAACACTTAAGAATTAAATACCTTAGTAAAAAAGGCATTATTTCGGAGTTATTTAATGAGTTTAAAACAATACCAAACGAACAAAAACGTGAGGTAGGACAAGTGATAAACGTACTTAAGAAAGAGGCTACTGAGTGTATCAATAAACTGAAAGAGAGTTTTGCTCAAAATGAGGCTAAAGAGAGTGGTGTTGATTTGAGCTTGCCGGGTACGATCATGCAACTAGGTAGTCGTCATCCTTTATCCATTGTTCGTAACGAGATTGTTGAAATTTTTGCCCGTTTAGGTTTTAATGTGGCTGAAGGTCCTGAAATTGAGGATGATTTTCATGTTTTTACGGCCTTGAACTTCCCCGAAGAACATCCGGCAAGAGATATGCAGGATACTTTTTTTATTGAAAAAGATCCTGATGTGTTACTTCGTACGCATACCTCTTCGGTTCAGGTGAGGGTGATGGAAAAAAATGAACCACCTATTCGTTCTATTTTCCCAGGTAGGGTATTCCGTAATGAAGCTATTTCGGCCCGTGCGCATTGTATTTTTCACCAAGTTGAAGGCTTATATATCGACGAAAATGTATCTTTTGCCGACTTAAAGCAAACCTTATTGTATTTTGCTAAGGAGATGTTTGGCGAGAAAACACAAATCCGTTTACGCCCTTCGTATTTTCCATTTACTGAGCCTTCGGCCGAAATGGATATCTCATGTAGTCTTTGTGGTGGAAAGGGATGTAATGTATGTAAATATACCGGATGGGTTGAGATTTTAGGTTGTGGAATGGTTGATCCGCAAGTATTAGAGTATTCTAATATTGATAGCGAAAAATATACAGGGTTTGCTTTTGGTATGGGTATTGAACGTATTACCATGCTTAAATATCAAATTAAAGATATTCGTTTGTTCTTTGAAAACGATGTTCGCTTTTTAGAACAGTTCAAATCAACGATATAATAGGTAGTTAACAGTACATAGTTATAAAGTCAAAAGTTTCAGGAACAAAGTGAAAACTTATTATAAAAAATGGCTGCCTTATTAGAGCAGCCATTTTTTTATCCTTATTTATTCTTTATAACTTTCAACTTTGCACTTTCTATACATCATAGGTAGTTGAGGCAGTATCTCCGCCTCGGCCTGTCCAATTGGTATGAAAATATTCTCCTCTTGGTTTATCAACTCTCTCGTAGGTATGAGCCCCAAAATAATCTCTTTGCGCCTGCAGTAAGTTGGCTGGGAGTGTTTCGGTTCTATATCCGTCGAAGTAGCTGAGAGCACTGGAGAAAGCGGGAACAGGGATGCCGTTTATAACAGCCTGTGCAACCACTTGTCGCCATCCTTCAAGGGCTTGGTTAATCTTTTCCTTAAAATAAGGATCCAGTAACAGGTTTGCTAATCGTGGATTGGTATCGAAAGCCTCTTTTATTTTGCCTAAGAAAGCTGAGCGTATAATACAACCTCCACGCCACATTAAAGCGATGCCACCGTAGTTTAAATCCCAGTTGTATTCCTTCGCTGCTTCGCGCATAAGCACATAACCCTGCGCATAGGATACTATTTTAGAGGCAAACAGAGCATCTTTAATAAAGCTTATAAATTGTTGCTTGTCGCCTTTAAATTTCGTTACAGGAGAGCCTAATACTTTAGCTGCTTCTACACGTTCTGCTTTTTGTGATGAAAGACAGCGTGCAAAAACTGATTCGCCGATCAAGGTTAAAGGTACTCCCAAATCCAGGGCTGTAATACCTGTCCATTTGCCGGTACCTTTTTGACCTGCGGCATCTAATATTTTTTCAACCAGAGGTTCTCCATTTTCCTTATAACCCATAATGTCGCGGGTTATTTCAATTAGGTAGCTATCTAAATCACCTTTATTCCATTCATCTAATATGTCATGCATCTCATCGTAGGAGAGGCCAACATATTCCTTCATAATATGGTAAGCTTCGCTAATCAACTGCATGTCGCCATATTCAATTCCATTATGAACCATTTTCACAAAGTGTCCTGCTCCATTTTGTCCAACCCAATCACAGCATGGAACATTGTCTTCAACCTTAGCAGAGATATTTTGAAAGATATCTTTGATAAAAGGCCAGGCGGCATTTGAACCTCCGGGCATCAGTGAAGGTCCTGTAAGTGCTCCTTCTTCTCCTCCTGAGACTCCGGAACCTACATAAAGAAGTCCCTTTTCTTCCACATATTTTGTTCTTCTGATTGAGTCGGGATAATGGGAGTTTCCTCCGTCAATAATAATATCTCCTGCATCCAGATGAGGAATAATTTGGTCTATCAGAGAGTCAACAGGAGCTCCTGCTTTTACCAGCATCATTACTTTACGTGGTTTTTCCAGCGTATTTACTAATTCTTTAATGGAATGGGTACCAATAAAGTTTTTACCAGCACCTCTTCCGCTAATAAATTTGTCAACTTTTTCAGTAGATCTATTGTAAACGGCTACGGTATAGCCCTTGCTTTCCATATTTAATACCAGGTTTTCACCCATAACGGCTAAACCTATTAATCCAATATCTGCTTTTTTACTCATTTTTTATTTCGTTAAGTACAACAAAAACCGGCTTTGATAAATAATATTTGATAGAATTTTCAAGGCGAATAATCCAAAGATAATTATAAATCTTTATAGATTACTTGAACATCGTTAAAACCTATTTTGTTTAAAGATTTCTTTATGAAATCAGATCCGTTATTTAGTTTTATTTGATAAGCGCCAAATTCTCGCCTTATCGGGTAAGATCCTCTTTGTTGCTCAAAGGATGACGGGTTTTCTCTCAATCTACCATCATCTTCCATAATATTGTAAGTGTGTAAAATGCACCCTGCTAATATTTCCTGTAATGATTTATTGCTAGCATTCACTTCAATGAGCGGATTTTCTGGTTCAGGGAGGTTTTCCGGATACCATTCTTTTAATGGAAGATTAAAAAAACGACTGATGGCTTGAACACTCATCGCTGTTCCATTGGCTTTCCCGTCAACGGAATATCCAGCAATGTGAGGGGTAGCTATTAGGACATTCTTCAGTAGTTCAGGATCAATATCTGGTTCGTTTTCCCACACATCAAGTATAGCTTCGTTAATTCGGTTGTCTTTTAAGGCATCCAGTAAATCAGCATTATTGATCACTTCTCCTCTGGAACTGTTGATGATGATGACCTCTTTTTTGCATTTGGCAAATAATTCATCGTTACCCAAGTGAAATGTTTTGTATTTTCCGCTGCGTTGTAGAGGGACATGAAAGGTGATGATGTCTGATTGAGATAATAGGATATCCAGATCTGTAAAGTCTTGCTTGCCTTCCTTTTCTGCGCGAGGAGGATCATTAAGCAGTACTCGCATGCCCAATGCCTCGGCAACGGTTTTTACTTTGGATCCTACGTTACCAACACCAATAATACCCAGTGTTTTATTCGCTAAGGGCATCTGTTTTTTTGTGGCCAGTATAGCTAAAACAGAAGCGATATATTGTTTTACCGAACCAGAGTTACAGCCGGGTGCATTTGTCCATTCAATTTTATTTTGTGCGCAATATTGCGTGTCAATATGATCGAACCCAATGGTAGCTGTAGTAATTATTTTTACCTTACTCTCTTGTAGTATGTTCTCTGTGCATTTTGTGCGTGTTCGGGTAATTAGCGCATCAGCGGTTTTTACCTGAGAGGCTCCTGTATCTGCTCCTGGAAGATATTCTACTTCTGCATAGGGTTCTAAGATATTCTGCAGAAAAGGTATTTTATTGTCGGCAATTATTTTAATCCTTGTATCCATTTTATATGATCATATAACTTATTATAGACGATGGTGATCAGTAAATTTCCTTTTCAATAATTGAAATTTTAAGCTATCGTATCACTTTTGGTTGTTTCTTAACACGCTTACTTAACTTGAATAGTAAGTTTAAGTGTATTTGTAATAAACTCCTTATCAATATGTTTTAAATATAGTTATAGTGTTTAAATTTTGCCCTATATACTTTACTTAATGTATTTATATCGTTTAATACTTTTCTTTGGAGTCTTGTCAAATTCCTCGGGAAACAGAGTTACTTTGGTTAGGTTCATATAGGTAGGTAACTCTGCGTTCACCAGTTTCTTCAAGTTTTCAATTTTCTGGGTTAATTGGTTCTCCGTTAATTCTTCGGCATCGGCTAATTCATAGTCGGGGTATACAAGGGCTTCTAATTTGCCATCTCCCATATCACGAACCAGGCATTCTTGCGCATATTCCATATGATTAATTTTGGCTTCAATCTCTTCGGGATAAATGTTTTGTCCGGAGCCGCTTAGTATCATGTTCTTACACCGTCCCTTGATGTAAATGAAGTTATTCTGGTCTATGATACCTAAATCACCTGTATGTAACCAGCCATCTTTGTCAAAAGCCATTTTTGTAGCTTCTTCGTTTTTAATATACCCCAACATGGTATTGGATCCTTTTACCATGATTTCTCCTACTTCGTTATATGGGTCTGTAGAATCAATACGAACTTCCATACGGTCGACTAATCTACCTGCAGAATGTGGCTGCGTGCTGTTAAATGGTTCATAACTTATCAGTGGTCCGCATTCTGTCATTCCATAGCCCACAGTAAAAGGGAAGCCAATCTTTCTCAAGAAGCCTTCTACGTCTTTATTTAAAGCTGCCCCACCAATGATAATTTGATAAAATTCACCTCCAAATACCTGAGTAAGTTGTTTCTTTACCTTTTGATAAATCACCTGGTTGAGTAGTGGTATTTTACTAATGGCTTTAACCGTTGGTTTTTCCAGAGCAGGAAGTATATTTCTTTTAAATATCTTTTCAATAATCAGAGGGACCGATAAGATAAGATGAGGTTTAATCTGTTGAAAGGCCTCGGTAATAATTTTGGGCGAAGGGATTCGAGTTAAAAAGGTAATGTGGCATCCTCTGGTAAAGGGCCATAAAAAATCAAATAAACAGCCGTAAGCATGAGCCAGGGGTAAAAAAGAAACAATTCTGTTTCCAGGCATCAGTTCAAGTTTCTCCCAAGCAAAAAATACATTTGACCAGATGCTTCTGTGTGGTAGCATCACGCCCTTTGAAAAACCCGATGTGCCAGAAGTATAGGATAATACCATTAGTTCATCTGCACCTATAGTTGGGAATGTCAGCATTTCAGCTTTGAAATCTTTTGGAACCTTTATATTATCGCTTATCTTTTTCAGATCAACTGAACAGCTAATTAGGGGTTTGAAGTTTTCTATATTCATGATGCCTTTAATATGAGGCATCTTACTCTCGTCAATTTTATTAAAAACTAGGTCAGTAGAAAATAAAAATTTTGACTCAGAATGATTGACAATGTGGTGAATTTCATTGCTGCCAAAATCAACCAGTATGGGAACGATAACGGCTCCATATGAAACTGAGGCAATATAGGTAATGGCATAGTGGCTTAGGTTTCGGCCTATAAGTGCTACCCTGTCTCCCTTTTTAATATTGGACTGTTTAAATACTTCGTGAATCCAGTAAATTCTTTCTGCTACCTGATGATACGAATAGGTTTCTCCTTTGTAATCGGTAAATGCTGATCGTTCTTCATAAGTAGTTAAGGCATTGTGAATCATGCCTATAAATCCATTATTGTTCATAAAATTTTTATTTGCGGAAAGGGAAAGGGGCGACAAATATGCTAAATAAATTGCAAATTGTAACATGTAAATATACAATAAAGTACTTAAATTTGACTTTGTTGGTTAATTGTGTCATATATATTGCGGATGGATAAATTAGAAAAATTAGTACAAAAGATCAGAGGAATAGGAGAAAGTTATCTGATGTTCTCCGGCGGGCTCGATAGTTGTGCCGTTTTAGGTGCTTCGGTAAAAGCTGGGGTAAAAGTAATTCCTGTTTGGATTAACAATGGTTTTGGAAGAGCCGACGAAGAAGATATCAGGCAACAAGCGAAATACTTATCGCAACAGGAACTTAACGTGATTGTAATAAACCCAGATAAGGAGGTCGTAATAAATCCTGTTAATAGATGTTTTTTTTGTAAATCACAAATCATACAGGGTATTAAGATGCTCGGTAATGAGGTGACCATTATGGATGGAACAACAGGTAGCGATAATGGCTATAGACCCGGGATAAAGGCCTTGCTTGAGCATGGAGTTGTTTCTCCCTTGGCAGATTTAGGTATTACTTCGGCAGAAGCTCGTGACATGGCTTTACATATGGGGGCTAACGCTGAGCTAGCCCATTTAGAGAGTTGTATGGCAACACGATTTAATTATTCTATGCCATTGGAAAAGAAACACATGGATATTGTCAGAGGCATTGAAAGGATGGTGATTGATGCAACCAAAGATTATAACGTGAGATGTCGTTTCGATGATGTAGATCATTTACGTATTGAACTTTCACAACAAGATAGTTTTTGTGCCTTTAATGATGAGGATTTTAGGAATTCTGTGTTAGCTTTGGGGGAGAAAGTGGCTCTTTTTACAACTATTGATTTAAAGCCTTCGCGGCCTAATGTTTATGATAAGAGAATTAAGAAATGACTTTTGAAGAACTATATGACCAGATAAAATCTGGCGAATTATCAAAAAGCGATGCAAAAAGACATTTCTCGCTAGAGTGGATGGAAACTGCGAGCCGTTATATTTTAGATGTTAACAGGGGGATGCGAACAAATATTCCTGAGATCATTTATGGTGAATATAAAACTCTTGATCAAACGGTGGAGCTGGTTGAGCATATCCTTACTCAACATACCAGGGTGGTCGTTTCTCGCAGTAAATTTAATGAGGAACTCATGTCGCAATTAGCTCCTTATCATCCGGTTTTAAAAGGTGATAATGTGATTGTTATAGGTGAATTGCCTCCTTGCAAAGGTCATGTGTTAGTGGTGAGTGCAGGTTCGGCTGATCATCCAGTTACCGAAGAATGTGAAATTTTACTGAAGTCTGTAGGTGTAAATCCTTTGGTTTTTGAAGATAGAGGAATTTCCCATCCTACACGTGTGATAGAAGCTATACAGAAAGGTATTGAACATGATGTGAAAGCCATAATTGTTGTAGCCGGTATGGAAGGTGCTTTAGCTCCCTTTGTGGCCTCCATGGTGTCCTTGCCCGTCATCGGTGTTCCTACCTCAGTGGGCTATGGTTTTAGAGCCAGTGAAGCAGCATTAACATCAATGTTGGCTTCCTGTGCCCCAAATCTAACGGTCGTTAATATTGATGGTGGCCTTCGTGCTGCTGTTGTGGCGGCTTTAATTTCTAAGAATGCCTCAAGTTAGTGAAGGCTTATTGTCTGGTTTAAAATGCTGGCAGGCCTTAAACTCTAAAAAAAATGATTATATGAACTTAATACTAGATGCAACAGGTGGTATGGCCGGTGATATGTTTGCCGCAGCCTTAATTTCTGCCGGAGCAAACGAAAAGGAGATGATTAAGGCCATGATGATGGCTGCCAATAAAATAGGCGAATCTTCGATAAAGGCCGTTAAAACACATGATGAGGCTACCCGATTGCTGATGACAATGAATCATAATCATGGACATCTCGCCGCTTCAAAAGCCCGTGTGTTATTGAATATGCTTTTGGATGCATTGAAAATAGATGGTGCATATCTTCATTTTGCCAATGAGGTATTAGAGGTATTAATTAAAGGTGAAAAACAGGCCCATATTGAAAATACCTTCTTAACTGATCATCACCATCATTCCCATGAACATTCTCATGATGATTTAGAAGGTCATCATCATGGGCATTCCCATCATCATCATCATCACGAAGAACAAGAGGAGGCATGGTTGCATGAGGCACAGGATATTATTATTGATATTATTGGTGCTGCTAAAGGTTTACAATTATTAAATGCTCCTGTCAAAGCATCTCTGGCTGCACCTGTTTCACTAGGAGGGGGCAGAATAAAGTTTTCGCATGGCGAAATGGAGGCTCCTGCACCGGCTACAAAAATCATTATTGAGAAACATAATATTCCATCACATTCAGGACCTATTGATGTTGAGCTTTGTACGCCTACAGGCTCTGCTATTTTGGCGGCTTTAAAGGCCACATCTGTACATACTCCGAACCAGGATGAAAAATTGCTTGCTAAAGGCTACTCCAGAGGAGGGAAGGATTTGGATATACCCCCATTGTGTATTTACTTGGTTCAATGAATAAATTTCAATGAATAGCTACTGCAACTATGAACTACGAAATTTTAGTGCGTGTGTTTGTGCGATAATATATCACTTAAAAGGCATGCTTGGTAATTCGCTATGTGTGTAGAGTGGTTTATAAAATATTAAAGACCAATAACTATACTATAGGTGAGTTATTGGCTTAAATATATTAGCTACTTTTATACGTATACATTTCCTATTTTAATGAGTTTTGGAATGTTGAGTAGTTTAATTTTACGTCCGTTTAATTCAATTAATTTGTCACTTTTAAATTCTGACAGTAAGCGGATAACCGATTCAGTAGCAGTGCCCACCATATTAGCTAATTCCTCACGAGTGAGGGATATTTGTAGTGTATGGTCCTGATCTAATTCAAAAGTATCCATTAATAAAAGTAAAATCTCGGCTAATCGTTCACGTACCGTTTTTTGTGCAATATCAGTTAAAAACTTATTTGATTCTCCCAGCTCTTTGCAGGTAAGTTTCATCAACGACATCGAGAAACGGGGATTTTCTTTGAATAGTTTTTCAAGAATTTCTGCTGGTAAATAACACAACACGGTCTCCTGTATCACTTTGGTTGTACTACAGGCCAATTCATCACTAATAACTGATCGGAAACCAATTAAGTCGCCGGGCTTAGCGAAACGTATAATTTGTTCTTTACCATCGAAACCTGTTTTAAATATCTTTAAAATACCTTCAACCACCAGGTATGTGCCATTAATCCGGCTTCCCTCATGATAAATCGTGCAACCTCGCTTATGCATTGTACAACTTATAGATGGCATCACAGTCTCAATTTCTTCATCACTCAGCCCTTTAAAAATATCAAAGGCACGTAAATCAACTGGCTCATTATAAGGAATACTTTGAACATTCTTCATTCCCTTTGTTTTAGTCTTTTAAAAATAAGTGTTAACGCACAGTAAAAATAATGTTTTCGATTATTAAGAAGGGACAAAATCT
>JBFHKL010000092.1:0-13424 GCA_041595375.1 Saccharicrinis sp. | reverse complement strand
GGCAGTAAAATTCCGGAATGGCAGGATGCAGTATACAAAGGAGAGTGGAAACTAGCCAGCGATATTCTTCATTCTACCAATAGTTTCCCTGAGTTTACAGGCCGTATTTGTCCTAATCCATGTGAGAAATCATGCGTTTTAGCTATCCATAAGGAAGCAGTAACCATACGGGAAAACGAATGTTCTGTTGTAGAAAAGGCTTTTGCCGAAGGTTTTATTCAACCTCGAATCCCACAGGTAAAAACAGGTAAAAAAATAGCCGTGATTGGTGGTGGACCTTCTGGTTTATCATCGGCCGACTTATTAAACCAAATGGGACATAGTGTAACCGTATTTGAGAAGGACGAAGCGGTAGGTGGTTTATTGCGATTTGGCATTCCAGACTTTAAGCTAAACAAAAAGATAATTGACCGTCGAATAGAAATATTCAAACAGGAAGGCATCGAATTTAAAACCAATACTTTTGTTGGCTTTGATATTAAAGGTGAGAAAATCCTAAAAGATTTTGATGCAGTTGTGTTGGCTATTGGCGCAATGAAACCTCGCGATTTACCTATCGAAGGGCGCGACCTTAAAGGGGTTTATTTCGCCATGAATTTCCTAACGCAACAAAACAGGATAAACAGAGGCAACAAGCTAAATGGTGTAGAACGTATTGATGTCAAAGGAAAAAATGTATTGGTTATTGGTGGTGGAGATACCGGTAGCGACTGCGTAGGAACTTCGAACCGTCAGAAAGCTAAAAACGTTACTCAAATAGAAATACTACCTAAACCACCAGTAGATAGAGCTGCAGGAAACCCTTGGCCTTACTGGCCTACTGTGCTTAAAACTTCTACATCACACGAAGAAGGATGTGACCGTATGTGGAGTGTATCCACCAAACGTTTTATTGGATTAAACGGTAAGCTTCAACAAGTAGAACTGGTTGATGTAGAATGGACCAAAGATGAAAAAGGAGCCTGGAAAATGAATGAAAAGGAAGGATCCGAGCGCATTTTAGATGTAGATATGGCTTTTCTTTCGATGGGATTTGTACATGCTGTTCACGAAGGTTTAGTTGAAGAATTAGGTATAGATCTTGATCAAAGAGGCAACCTAAAAATCAATAACAATTATCAAACTAGTATTGATAAGGTGTTTGCTGCAGGAGATGCTCATAATGGAGCCAGCCTTGTAGTTACAGCCATTCAAAAAGGCCGAGAGGCAGCCGAACAGGTAAATCAATTTTTGATGGCTTAAACACTTAAGCATATTACAATAAAAAAAGGGAAGCCACTTGGTTTCCCTTTTTTTATTGACAAAAGACTACTACCCGAATTGACTTAAGTTACGTTTTAAGCAAACTCCGATTATACGATTTAATCTGATGCCTTTACGTATCACATGCAAAAGTTGAGTCTTCGGAAAAAAGATGTTTTTTTGCAGTTAAATACAAAATCATCCAGTTAAAGAGAACAAGGAGGCAGACTTTTTCCTATTTAACACCCCAGGGGGGTACCTCAGAAGTACCAAACCGGAGCAAAAAGGTACCAAACCGGAGCTCAGAAGTACCTCGTCGGAGCAAAAAAGTACCAAAAGGGTGCTTAGAAGTATCAAAAGGGTGCACAGAAGTACCTAGGCGATGTAAAAAGGTACTCCATCGATGCTTTTTGCTCCCCCATCGAAGCTCAGAAGTACCCAACTGAAATAAAGAAGTCCAAGGCGTAGAAGAAAAAAACGTTTCCTTCTCTCCTTGAGGAAACTATGCTTTAAAATTATCAGGTAATAGCAAGAAAAAAGTAGAAAGTATTCAACGAGAAAGGTTGAAATAAAAAACTTTCAGTTTGTAAACCAGTCCTCAGCAACGCAGGCGGAGGACCCATAGGGGCAATAATTAGATAAAAAAGGATGTTGTTTGTACCACCAAGGAGCGAGTTTCACACTTTTGCCAATATTGCTTCATTCCAAGTTTTAAAAAATACAGTTGAAGCTCACTATACAAATATTGTAAACTCTTCAATAACAGAAGCACTAACGCTTCAGCAGGATCGTTCAACGCCAAGATCAAAGAATTTAGAAGACAGTTTTGGGAGCTTGTTGATGTGAAGTTCTTCCTGTTTAGATTAACAAAAGTTTATACCCGATACGTCAATTATTAATTTAGACCCAGTTTTTATACGTGATTCGCCTTTACTTCCTCAACAATACAAATGCATCAAGCCATTGTGATCATGATTTCTGTAATTACTCAGGGCTAAGATATAGAGTTTAGGGAAGCCAATCTCATTCTTTACATATTCTATAACCTAACACCAACTAAAAAATGAAAATTTTAATCCGCATTGATAGGATGATGGATAAAATATCAGATTCAATCGAAATTTAGGTTTTACTCGTCTAATATATTTCGATACAGCACATGATACTATTAGTTTAGTTTTATAACATCTCGAAAAAAAGAAGAGATCAATTCATTATGAGAGAAAAGATAAAATCACATCGCATTAACATAGCTATCTCAGTAACTACATTAGTTATACTGGTTATTAGTGGGTATATATCCTTTAATGAAGATAGCAAACACACCTTACCCAATTATTCAATAGTTTTTAATCAAAACAAAGTAATGCGTATTGATATAAAAATCGAAAAGGATAATTGGGAAAAGATGCAAAGCAACTTAGATTCAGCCTATCAAGGTGAGGGCGGCATGACATTTAGACAAGCCCCTGAGCATCCAAATCCACCAAAGAATAGAAAACCTGCTCAAGGCGACACACTCCATGAGCATAGAATGCCTATGCACCATATGGGTATAAAAAACGATACAAGCAATACAATAGGCAATCACAGGCCTGCTTTTAAACCAAAAAAAGAAGGAAAACCAGGAAGAAATGACCGCGAGCTACCTTCTGTAGACCCCCAATGGGTAGAATGTAGCATTAACTTTGAGAATAAAGAATGGAAACATGTAGGCATCCGATACAAAGGAAATTCCAGTCTCATAGCCGCCCACCATTCTAAAAGCAAGAAATACTCATTTAAGCTCGATTTTGATGAATTTGAAGATATATATCCTGAAACAAAAAATCAGCGTTTTTTCGGATTTAAACAATTGAACTTAAATAACAACTATAAAGATCCCAGCTTGTTACATGAAAAAGTAGCCTCTGATTTATTTCGAAATTTTGGCATTGCCGCGGCTCATACAGCCTTTTACGCAGTCTATATACATATCGATAATCAAATTCAATTAGCAGGTATTTACACGCTAGTAGAAGAAATAGACGACACCGTACTTAAAACTCAATTCACAAATAGCAAGGGAAATTTATACAAACCCAATGGTCAGGCTGCCACCTTTGCTGCAGGAACTTTCAATCGTGAACAAATGAATTTAAAAACCAACACAAAGGAGGCAGACTATAAGGATATTCAGCAACTTTACACGATTCTCAATAGTGATTTACGTAAAAAAGACCTGGCCCAATGGAAGAGTCAATTAGAAAATATATTCGACGTAGATTGTTTTTTAAAGTGGCTTGCTTCCACTAAAGTGATGCAGAATTGGGATGCCTATGGCCAGTCGACACGTAACTACTATTTATACAACAATCCAGAAACGGGCTTATTAACATGGATTCCCTGGGATAATAACGAGGCTTTAAGCACAAATCATCGCGAAGAAGAGATGGATCTCAACCAAACCCAACAACAAAACAACTGGCCATTAATAGCCTATATTTTACAGCAAGAAGAGTTTAAAGAAATGTACAAAGATGACATAAGGCAGTTTACCAACAAGGTATTTACACAGAAGGCAATGACTGACACATACAATAAATACAAACTTATGTTGGATCCATATATCGACATAGAGATCAACAACTCATTTTGTATCACTAACAAAGAACGTTTCGAAAGCGAAATTGAATATTTAAAAGAGCACGTTGCATCTCGAAACAAAGCTGTGGGCGCCTATCTGAATAGAGAAAACTAGTTAACACCAGAAAAAGATCGCTTTCCTATTTTTAAATAAATACTGGTATTAAACAGGCATTATACCAACATTTAAGCACCTGACCAATATTTACAGAAGGCTATAACAAGAAAAATATCTATTCATGTATCTGGGGAATTGCCTTAAAAAAAGACCTCCATAAAGCTTAATTTTTAAAGCAATTTCCAATTTACTATATCACAGTTTAATAAGCTTAGTTTTCTTACATATCCAGCTTTAACTGCGTATCCAGTAATTTAAAGGATAGGCGGTGATAAGGTGTGGTACCCAGCTTTTCAATACCCGCTCTATGAGCTTTTGTAGGATAACCCTTATTTTTTTCCCAATCATATCCAGGATATTCTTTGGCCAACTCTTCCATCAGTTCATCGCGATGCGTTTTAGCCAATATACTAGCAGCCGCTATCGACATAAACTTAGCGTCGCCCTTTACAATACAGGTATGAGGAATAACTGAATGAGCCTTAAAACGATTACCATCAATGAGCAGATGTTGTGGAATTTGCTGAAGCTGATCCACAGCTCTTTTCATGCCTTCAATGGAGGCGTTAAGTACATTTATCTCGTCAACCTCTTGATTATCTACCATAGCCACTGACCATGCTAAAGCTTCCTTTTCAATAATTGGTCGTAATTTCTGCCGTTGTTTTTCCGTTAACTGCTTTGAATCGTTCAGTAAAGGATGATTAAACCCCTTGGGTAAGATAACTGCTGCAGCAACTACAGGTCCGGCCAAACATCCGCGCCCAGCTTCATCGCAACCTGCTTCCACTAAATCCTTATGCAAAAAAGCTTGTAACATATTCTTTCCCTTAATCATTTAATATAACATGAAGCACAGTTTGCCCAACAGCCTTCAGCGTATTTTTATCTATCCTTTCCATCGTATCGTTGTGAGTATGCCAATAAGTTCCTAAACCTGATTCGCTATCTGGATCCCACTGAATGATATCTATGCAAGGTATTTCTCTTAAATTATTCACATATACATGATCATCGGTGATAGCACCTCCCCGAGCAGAAACAAAATAATTACCATAACCACACTCATCCGCCGACTTCCACACTTTTTTCACAATCTTTTTAGCATAGGTTAAAGAGTATATCTCCTGATAAAAAGTAGCCTGAGGAGCTCCAACCATATCCAGTAGAATGCCATAGTCGGCATTGTAATTTGGCACATGAGGATGACTAGCCCAATATTGAGAGCCTAAGCACCAGGTATCCGCCACATAGGGTACATCCAGATGATCGGGAATACCATAATCCTCTGCATCAAAAAGAATAATATCGATACCCATGTGCAGATCTTGCATCTGAATATTACGTGCTATTTCAAGCAAAACGCCAACACCACTGGCTCCGTCATTTGCTCCTAAAATAGGCTCATTCCGTCTTAAGGAATCGATACAACGATCCGCAAAAGGACGAGAATCCCAGTGAGCACAAAGCATGATCCTATTAGGCAACGAAGGATTATATTGGGCAATGATATTTTTAGCATGAAGGACCGAATGATCAAAGGCAGTTAACTCTGCTTCCTGAACAACAACATCGGCACCAAAGCACTCAAGCTTCGCCTTTAAATAATCAGCACAGTCTGAATGAGCCTTGGTATTAGGAACACGAGGACCAAAAGCCACTTGCCTGGCAACAAAACTATATGCTGAATCGGCATTAAATACAGATACCGCAGCAGGGTTTATCACCTTAGGCAATGCCTCCGCATGCGCTTTTGCCACATCTTGACTAACATGACAAGCAAGCAACAAGCATGCCCCAATCCATATCCAACATTTCGTCATGCTCTTATTTTAACTCCCAGCTTGCTCCATCACTGCCATCCTTGATGACGAATCCCATATTCAACAACTCTTCCCTTATTTTATCAGCAGTAGCCCAGTCTTTATTTATCTTGGCATTTTGACGCAATTGCAACATCAGGCTCATTACTTCATCCAGCTTATTATCAGAGGTAACAGCCACATTATCGGCAGGCATTAATCCTAATATATCATACACGAACAATCTCATGATTATTTTAAAATCATTCAGGTCAGAGGCTGATATTTTTTGTTTTCCCGCCAATACATTATTAATGATTTTAACACCATCAAACAAATTAGCGATTACAATAGGACTATTTAAATCGTCACAAATAGCAGTATACAATTTATCTTCCAGACTCTTGATATCACAATCGCTTTGACTCGAAGCCTCCATCTGATCCAGTTTAAGCATAGCTTCATTCAAGCGGTTCAATCCTTTTTCTGCGGCCTGCAAGGCTTCATTTCCAAAATCAAGCGTACTTCTGTAATGCGCCTGTAAAATAAAGAAACGAATGGTCATAGGGCTGTATGCCTGTTCGAGTTTTTCATGATCACCTGTAAAAAACTGTTCCAGGGTAATAAAATTACCCAGCGACTTGCCCATTTTTTGTCCTCCAATGGTGATCATATTGTTATGCATCCAATATTTAGCTGGCGTTTTTCCATGGGCTACTGTACTTTGAGCTATTTCGCATTCATGATGCGGAAATAGCAAGTCCATACCTCCACCATGAATATCAAAATGATCACCTAAATACTTCTTACTCATAGCCGAACACTCCATATGCCATCCCGGAAAACCATCGCTCCAAGGAGAAGGCCAACGCATAATATGCTCAGGAGCTGCTTTTTTCCACAGGGCAAAGTCAAATGAATTCTTCTTCTCGCTCTGCCCATCAAGAGTTCTTGTATTGGTTAAAAGATCATCAATATTTCTACCCGAAAGAATACCATACGGGAAGGCTTCATTATATTTTTTTACATCAAAATATACCGAACCATTGCTTTCGTAGGCATATCCTTTTTCTAAGATGGTCTTGATCTCCTCTTGTTGCTCAATGATATGACCTGAAGCTCTGGGCTCGATGCTGGGACTTTTCACATTCAGCAACTTCATATAATCATGATAACGGTTAGTATAATACTGCACAACCTCCATCGGTTCCAACTCCTCCAGACGTGCTTTTTTAGCCACCTTGTCCTCACCTTCATCGGCATCATTTTCCAGGTGCCCAACATCGGTAATATTTCGAACATACCTGACTTTATACTCCAAATGAGATAGGAACCGTGTTAGTAAGTCAAACGTTATGGCCGGACGGGCATGTCCCAGATGCGGATCGCCATATACAGTAGGGCCACATACATATAAACCAACTTTATGAGCTGTTATTGGTTCAAAACGTTCTTTTTTTCGTGAGAGGGTATTATATATAAATATTTCTTTATCCATTATATGCCTATTATTTCTATGAACAGCCAAAATTACAAATTCTATCCTTTAACCCGAAAAATTTATTGAAATTCAAGTAGTAAAAAGCGTTTTTTATCAAAAAAAATCAGCCCTTACAAAAGCTTTTTATTTCTTTGAGACTATATCCAGTAAGATCACAGTAAGATTGAGATAATAATGTTTGAGAATAGAATCACTATGTCAGATAAGCAACAACTATATTTTGGGAATAATTGGGAAGCTTGTATGTTAGATATATTCAATCCACAAAACCAGGTACTTGGGGAAGAATTTTTTAACACAACTATTCTAAAACTCAACAAATATCTGGAAGCAGATTTTGTTTTCATTTCCCGTATCAACGAGGTTAATCAGTCCTTTGACACCCTTGCCTTTTGTAACAACGACCAAATATTGAATCCTATCAGTTTTCCCATTGAAGGATCTCTATGTGAAAAAACGATTACAAAGAATGCCCCAACCTTTATTAAAGACGCCCAAAAACACTTTGAGATAAACGACTATTTCAAAGGTCATAACATCAGCACCTATCTAGCTTATCCTTTATATGGCTCATCTACATCTGCCATAGGTGTATTAACAGCCCTATTTTCTCATCCTAAAGAAAATGTAAAAAAAATGGAGTCTCTAATGTTTTTATTCTCCTCCCGAATTGGAATTGAGATAGAACATATGGAAAGTAAAAGGGAATTAAAACGCAGAAATCTGGAACTATTAGTTTTTAAGGAAGAATTAATTCATAAAAACAAAGAACTGGATAAAATGAATGATGAACTTAAGCAAGCCACACTAAAGGCCAAAGAAAGCAATAAACTAAAAACGTCTTTTTTGGCCAACCTGAGCCATGAAGTACGTACGCCTATGAATGCCATCATTGGTTTTACCGAGTTAATAAAATCGAATAACCTCAATCCAGACGAAAAAACGGAATACCTGGATATTGTACTTCAGAATGGCAACCAGCTTATGCGTGTAATGGATGCATTAATTGATATTTCTAAACTGCAAACCAAAGCCTATATAGAACCTCTTGAAGAGATTTCTGTACATAAGCTATTTGAGGATGTTTATGAAACATTTGCCAAAGAGATTCAGATCTGTAAAAAACCTATCTCATTTAATATTTTATTAAACAGCGTTTTTCAAGACGAGTCACTAACCACCTACAAAGACGCCCTATTAAAGGTATTTGAACACTTAATAGAAAACGCTATTAAATTTACTCATGAAGGAGAAATCAATATTGGTTATCATGTTTTTGATGATCATTTCGAATTTTTCGTAGAAGATACCGGTATTGGCATTCCTGACGGAGAAGAAGAGCGTATCTTTGACCTTTTTAGACAGGCGAACATACAAAACACGCGTGAATTTGAAGGAAATGGCATTGGACTCTCTATCGTAAAAAAATATATAGAAATCATGCATGGCAGTATTTGGGCAGAACCCAATCGGGAAAAAGGTGCTATATTTCGTTTTCACCTTCCCAGAACAAAACAATAGCTTAGGCTAAAAAGCTGCCAGCAATAAGCCAATATCTTTCGATGGTAAGGAAAAGGTTTCGCCGATATAATGATTCGTCAGTATTCCTTTATAAATATAAATTCCATGGCTAAAGCCAATATCTTCCTTCACCATAGTATCAATGCTTCCTGCATCGGCAATTTGCAAAATAATTTGAGTAAAGATATTACTTAGCGCAATGGTGGCAGTTCGAGACACGTGAGATGCCACATTGGGCACACAATAATGAATAACATTATGCTTACGAAATACAGGATGGGCAAAGTCAGTACATATGGAAGACTCAAAACACCCACCTTGCCCAATACTTAAATCAATGAGTATAGAACCCGATTTCATCTGTCTTACCTGATCTTCGGTAACCATATAACTCAATCCGGACTGGAGGTAACGCAGATTACCCACCACCGCATCTGCACTTTTGAGTGCTTTAGTTAATGCTTTAGGATGCAAAACGGAGGTAAACACACGCTGACCGATACTCGATTCCAGATCTTTTAAACTTTGAAAAGAATTATCAAACACTTTAACAGTAGCTCCCATTCCCAGAGCAGCACGGGCGGCACTTTCACCGGCAGTTCCTGCCCCTAAAATAACCACTTCGGCAGGTGAAACACCTGTGATACCGCCTAACAACACCCCCTTACCATTATGTGCTTTACTCAAGTACTCACTAGCAATCATAATGGAGGCTGCACCTTCGATCTCACTCATGCTGCGTATGATCGGAAAACAACCATTTGCATCCTTAATCAGCTCAAAAGCCAGGGCATTCACTCTCTTGGCCATCAGTTTTTGCATAGACTCACGAGATTGCTGATGCAGTTGCACTAAGGATATAATTGTTTGCTGCGAAGAAAGCAGATCTATTTCAGCACTAGTAAAAGGAGATATTTTTAAAACAATTTCTGCATTAAAAACTTCTCCACAACTCTTCACAACAGTAGCACCACACTCAGAAAAATCATTGTCTGAATAATTCGCATCTTCACCAGCCCCACTTTCAAATAAAATGGTATGCCCGTTCTCAACCAACAACTCAACCCCTTGAGGTGTTAATGCGATCCTGTTTTCAAATTTTGATTTTTCTTTAGGAATACCAATAATTAATTTCTTATTGGTTTTCTTCGTTTCTAACATCTCCTCCTGCGGCAACAATCCTGTATTATACAGTGGAAAATTTGATTTACTTATTATGCCAGCCATTTACTCCTATTAATCAGATCAACAATTGCATTGGAAAGTTAATAAATATTTCAATATAGTTTACATGACTGTTAAAATTACCCCTGCTGAAATACCATGAATATCTATTAATTAGCAAAACACAAGCAGGCCTTTAATCCCTCACAGCCTTATGTAGTTTGCATTTTGTTAATTTACTCAATCTTTGTTTATTTTGACTCGCATCATCCACAAATCTCAAACTGTATAAAAAAAGTGAGTATGGTAATTCTTCATTCTAATCACAGCGCACCCTTAGTACTAGGCAAAACATCATTAAAAACATCTTTTCTAATGGCCATTTTTATGGCTCTGGCAAGCGCCTTAAAAATACCTTCTATTTTATGATGTTCATTATCTCCATCGGCTTGAATACGCAGGTTACTTAATGAGGCATCAGAAAAACTCTTGAAAAAATGCATAAACATTTCAGTGGGCATATCGCCAACCTTTTCACGTTTAAATTCTGTTTCCCATACCAACCAAGGTCTACCGCCAAAATCAAGAGACACAAGAGCCATACATTCATCCATAGGCAAGCAAAACCCATATCGTTCAATTCCTCTTTTATCGCCTAGGGCCATTTTAAAAGCTGTTCCTAAGGCCAATGCTGTATCTTCAATGGTATGATGCTCATCTACCTGCAAATCACCCTTTACCTGAATGGTCAAATCACATCCCGAATGCTTTCCAATCTGCTCCAGCATATGATCAAAGAAATGCAAGCCCGTAGATATATCACACTTCCCTTTTCCATCAAGATTAAGCTCTATACGTATAGCTGTTTCCGAAGTCGTTCTTTCCACCTTAGCCGTACGTTCCTTGGCAAACAGGAAGTTGCATATCTCATTCCAATCCAGTGTAATCAGCTGGCATGCTTCTGCTAAACCTTGTTTTTCCAATTCAGGTAAGGCAAGCGCCTGATCGGCTAAAAAAATAGCCTTACACCCCATATTTTTTGCCAATTGAACATCAGTAATTCGATCTCCTATTACAAATGAATGCACCATATCATAGGATGCATCGAAATACTTAGTCAGCATGGCTGTTCCCGGTTTTCTTCCGGGTGAATTATCACAGGGAAAAGACCTGTCTATTAATATCTCATCAAAAACCACCCCTTCTCCCTCAAGTGTATTCAGCATTTTATGATGAGCTGGCCAAAATGTATCTTCGGGGAAAGAATCCGTACCCAAACCATCCTGATTAGTTACCATAACCAATTCGAAATCGAGTTTATCGACAATTTTTTGCAAGCTGGAGATAGCTTTAGGATAAAACTCAAGTTTCTCGAGACTATCCACCTGAAAATCAACAGGTGGCTCCTTAATTATAGTTCCGTCGCGATCAATAAATAATACTCTTTTCATTTTGTATAAAGTAAAGATTATCAAGCATAAAAAAGCTAAACTGCTCTTCACACTCAACTCTCAAATTCAATTCATATATTTTACTATCAACAAGCTACAAGGTGTTGTTGTATTTATCCAATCCATAATAAAGAGCACTATTCTCTTGTTCAGAACCAATGGTTATCCTTAAACAACCTTCACATAAAGTCACCGTTGAACGATCACGTATCACCACCCCTTCATCAATCAGAAAACGATAGATATCCCTAGGGTTCTGAGTCTTAATGAGCAAATAATTGGCATCAGATGGGTATATCTTATCAACAAAAGAGTAGCTCTCCATTTTATTAAGCATGACAGCCTTCTCTTTTAATAATACATTCACCCAATCTTCTTTTTGCCGCTCGTCACTCAATAGCTCTAAAGCCGTTTTTTGAGTGAGTATATTCACATTGTACGGATATTTAATATGATTAAATATGGTAATGATATCTGCAGAGGCAAATGCCATACCTAACCTTAATCCTGCCATACCCCAAGCCTTACTAAAGGTTTGTAGAATAATCAGATTTGGATATTTAGATAGTACGGGCAAAAAACTTTTTTCGGGTACAAAATCAATATATGCCTCATCCAACACCACTATACCCTCAAACCTTTGAATTAAAGCCAGTATATCATCCGCTTTAAAAGAATTACCTGTAGGATTATTGGGCGAACAGATAAAGAGCGCCTTGGTATTTGTATCCACTGCTTTCAGCAGACCACTCACATTCAGTTCAAAATCACCCTTTAATTGAACCTTACGGATCTCTATATTATTTATTTCAGCGGCAACCTGATACATACCATAAGTAGGATCAATCATCACCACATTATCTACTTTGGGCTCACAAAAAGCACGATAAACAAGATCGATGGCTTCATCGCTTCCATTACCCAAAAATATATTTTCAGTAGAGATATGCTTTATTTCCGCAATCCTGCTCTTTAGCTTACGCTGATAGGGATCTGGATAACGATTATATGGGGCATTAAATGGATTTTCATTGGCATCCAGAAAAATCGCTTCATCACCTGTATATTCATCTCTTGCAGAAGAGTATGGTTTTAGTGATCGTATATTCTGACGTATTAATTGTTCTATTGGTTTCATATGTGTTCAATTAGTATCAAGACAAAAGTATCAAACAAGTAATACCATTTTAAAATTGAAAGGAAGAACTGATTGGAAAGAATATGTACATAAACTTTACTTTAAAGATGCAAGTCGAATACTTACTGCATTTTTATGGGCATCCAATTGTTCGGCGGCAGCCATTTTTTCAATCACGGGCCCTATTTCCTTCAGTCCCTCACGTGATATTTTTTGAAAAGTAATCTTCTTTACATAACTATCCAGATTAACCCCGCTATACGCTCTTGCATAACCATGAGTAGGCAAAGTATGATTAGTTCCCGATGCATAATCACCTGCACTCTCAGGCGTAAAGTTCCCAACAAAAACACTCCCTGCATTGATAATCCTATCTGCAACTTCATCATCGTCACGCATAGCAATAATCAAATGTTCGGGTGCATAAGCATTGGTCATCTCAATCATCTCATCCTTATTACGCAACAGTATAATTCTACTATTGTCCAACGCCTTAGCTGCTATATCCTTACGAGATAAATGACTTAGTTGGGCACTTAATTCAGATTCTACCTCAGTAATTAATTTTTCGTTATCGGTCATTAAAATCACCTGACTATCGACCCCATGCTCCGCCTGACTTAATAAATCAGAGGCAATGAAAGCCGGATTAGCCGATTCATCAGCCATGACCTCCACTTCTGAAGGACCGGCAGGCATATCAATAGCTACATCTTTAAGACTGACCAATTGTTTAGCAGCTGTGACATAACTATTTCCTGGTCCAAAAATCTTATCCACCTTAGGCACAGTTTCCGTACCATAGGCTAAAGCACCAATAGCCTGAACACCTCCCAATTTATAAATGGTTTTTACGCCCACT
>JBFHKL010000091.1:0-13505 GCA_041595375.1 Saccharicrinis sp. | reverse complement strand
GGTTAAAATTAGGGATGCCGCAAGGCTCCCTTTTTTTTATGCCTTTTTTTTTAAATCATTCTCTCTCCACAGTAATTTATTACTATTCAGCGTGACTTATCACATTCCAAAAGCATTATTGTTATTTTTGTAGTATAAAATTCAGGAAATAAAGATTACGAACTATTTTATTTAAACAATGAAACATTTATTCATTTTCATTTTGGCCTGTGCTCTTTTTTCATGCACACCCCAAAATCAATCGTCTCAAGAAGCAAAAACAGAAACTACAGATCAGTTTAGTTTCGCAACCTGGACTTCGGCCGGTAAAAAAATAGATTTGCAAAAATGGGAAGAAAAGCTTGATCGTTACAAAAAATTGGGTATCACTGACGTTTTAATCAATGCAGAACCAGAGATACTACAACAAATCATTACACTAGCCGATCCCAGAGAGATAAAAATCCATGCCTGGATGTGGACTTTTAACCGTCCTAATGACACCATAGCCAACAAACATCCTGAATGGTATGCTGTTAATCGTTTAGGAAAAAATTCGCTTGAAGAACGTCCGTATGTGGATTATTACCAATGGTTAAGTCCCCACGTACCTGAAGCACGAGAATATATCAAGAGCAATGTAAGAAAACTAAGCCATGTAAAAGGCCTGGCTTCCATACATCTTGACTATGTACGTTATTGCGATGCTATATTAGGAGCTGACCTGCAACCTAAATACAATTTAGTTCAGGATCATGAAATGCCTGAATACGACTATGGATACCATCCATTGGGTCGTGAAGGATTTAAAAAGATATTCGACAAAGATCCTATTGAGATGTCTCATCCTGAACTAAGCACAGAATGGCGTCAGTACCGATTAAATGCCATTACCAGCTTGGTAAATCAGTTGGTTGAGATTGCCCATGAGAGTGGTAATAAAATGACAGCTGCGGTATTTCCTTTCCCTGAAATGTCACGTCAAATGGTTCGCCAAGCATGGAACGACTGGAATCTGGATGGCGCATTTCCTATGCTATATCAAAATTTTTACCGTGAGAATATCAATTGGATCGGTTTTGCCACTGAACAAGATGTGAAGGATGTAGATTTCCCTATTTATGCTGGTTTATTTGCTCCCGCCTTTAAAACACCTGCCGAATTAGAAGAAGCCATCAGATTGGCTAAAGCTAAAGGCGCCAAAGGTGTTTCGGTTTATACCGTAGATGGTATGAGTGATGAAATGCAGGAAGTATACAAAAAACTAAGCCTGGAATTTAACGGAAAATAAGCTTTTATGTGGTTTCGTCGTTCAGGCGAAACCACTTTATTTAGGAAAGTAGTACAGGTAGCGTAATCCTAAATACAGAACCTTTACCTTGTTCACTTTCTACGGCAAACTCGCCCTGATTCAGTTCAATAAATTCTTTACTTAATGCCAATCCTAAACCACTACCAGTTTCTTTATCTGTAGTAGGGATATATTTCGTTCCAGCAGCAGAACGGATACTACACAAAGTCTTCTCATCCATACCCATACCATTATCAAGTATTTCAAGCAGAATTGTTTTCCCGTTTTTTAGAGTTTTTATTTCAATCATTCCTTTACAAGGAGTAAACTTTATAGCGTTGGATAACAAATTCCGAATTACTGTTTTAATCATGTCCACATCCACCATAACCAAAACAGGCTCCTCTTCCATCGGGCTTACAATTCTAATTTGTTTAAATTCTGCATAGTGACTGATCAACGCAACATTTTCACGAATTATTGCAATAAGGTCCACCACTTCTGGATTATATCGTATATTGCCCAATTGCGATCGGGACCAGTTTAGCAGGTTATCCATTAAATGAAAAGTATTTGTTGCCGATTCGTTTAATGAATTTAAAGATTTAGCCACCATCTCTTTATCCATCGAATCAATATGTGAGGATAACATTTGCACCAGATTGCGAAACCAATAAAGTGGGTTACGTAATTCATGAGAGATAATACCAAATAGTTTAAGCTGTTGATCTTTTGATTTATTCAGCTTTTGATTTAACAACCCGAGTTCCTTATTTTTTGCCACAATGCTTTCATTCAGCTTCTGAAGATCAATATTAGCCTGTTTTTTAAGCAAGAAACGTTTATATACAATAATCACCAAAATAAACAATAAGGACAAAACAATAGCCACAAAAAATATAAAATGGTTTTTGCGCTTAAGCATCAACTCATTGATCTGGTTTTCTTTTTTAAGCACCTCATTTTCCCTGTTCTGAAGTGATACTTCATACTCAGCCTGTAGCTCTGCTATCTTATTATTCGACTCAAGGTTAAATATTTCATTGCTCATCTTAATATGTAAACGATAATAATCAAGCGCTTTTTTATAATTCTTTTTTAAAGAATAGATTTCTGATAAGATGGCATAAAAGTCACGAACCCGTGTCCTAACATTTTCCTTAAGGGCTACATCCAACCCCTCATTCAAAATCAAAATAGCTTTTTCGTATTCTTCAATCCTTTTATAGTTAACTGCCAGAGCATAATTTGCACTTAACACACCTTTTTGATAACCTATTTGCTGAGCCAATTGCAATGCTATGTCAAATTTTTCAATAGCCTTCTTATCTCTTAAGTACTTTTGAAAAACAACACCCTGATTATGTATACTTTTCACACACCCCTTGGCATATTCAATATCCTGGCAAATAGCATACGACTCTTCAAAACACACCATAGCACTATCCAACATTTCCATGTCAACTAGCACCTCTCCTAAGTTGTTTAACGATTTGGCAATACCTTCGGAATAATTCATTTTCCGACGCTTCTCCAGAGCCTTTGTATGAAAACGAAACGACTGTGGATAATCGTTTAAAATATGATACATATTGCCTAAGCTATTATATGTGGTTGCCATTTCAATATAGTTCTGTGTATGATGAACCAACTTTTCTGACATCAAATAATATTCCAGTGATTTAGGATAATTCCCCAATGTTTCGTAATGCTTTCCGATTTTATTTTGAATGGAAACAATGCCCAAAGTATCTTTAACTCGATGAGCCAGTTTTAAACACTGCATATAATAGCTAAACGATTTTTCAAAATCACCTTTCGAATGATAGTATTTACCGATGTAGTTTAATCCTTGTATTTCTATATTTTCTAAATGATTTTTTCTCGAATATTCCAATACCTCATTAAAACAACACAAAGCCTCCTCATATTTCCCCCAATTATATAAAACCTCACCTTTATTAAGTAAGGTTTCGGCATAACCATCCGAATGGGCTATCTTTTCATAAATAGCATTGGCTTTTTCGAAATTTTCGTAGGCCTCTGCATTATCCCCTTCCACCTGTTTCCTAAGTCCTGCTAAATTTAGATAAGCTGCATACAAAATACCATCTTCATCAGAAGACAAACGTTGTTGCAACAGGTTTAAATAAAAAGCAGAGCTATCCGGATTATTATACAAATAAGTCTCTATCCTTTCCAAATAAAGAACCTCAGGCTTTCTACAAACCAAATATTCGGCACAACAAATAGTAGAAATGGAGAAAGTAAATAACAAAATAATCAAGAGTCGTAACATTTGCTATACTTACTAATGAGTCAGCTTATGTCTCATGGCATACTTCGTTAGCTGAACATTGTTCGATAGATTCAACTTCTTTAGTAAGTTATTACGATGATTGCTCAACGTATTTTTACTAATTGCTAACTTCTCAGCTATTTCACTTTTCGATTTTCCAGAAACCAACAAACACATAATTTGATATTCTCTATCAGTAAGATTCTCATAATCGGCAACCTCATCCTGTCCTATAATAAACTGATTGGCAAAATAGTATTTCTGACGCTGAGTAAGGTAGCGCTTACCTTGTGCAGCATTTACAACCGCACGAATGAGCTCCTCTGGGTTTTCTTCTTTATTAATATATGCCTGCACGCCATTTTTAAACATTCTGGTTGCCAGCTGTTCATCGGTATTCATACTAAACACTACCAACTTCATTTCAGGATACAACTCTCGCAACTCAGCTATTAATTCCAGAGAGTTTTTGCCAGGCATATTCACATCAACAATAGCAACATCAAATTGCTTTTCCTTTAAAATATTTAACAAATCATCACCATTATCAGCCTCTCCTTCAGCCGATATAACAGCACTCACCTGAAAGATTAAACTTAGTCCCGTCCTCACAACGGCATGATCATCAGCAATTATAACAGAAACCATAGTATTAAAAAGATATACAGCAAAATTAACAGTATCAATCCGCATAGTCTCCTCTACAAACATTAACATATCATTAATTTTAAACACATTAGTTAAGTAAACATTATGAATCACTCATCAACATCTATGCTATTTTGACACACTCCGAATATAGAAACCTGTATTTCAAACATATAGCCCCAACGAAAATATGTCATAGTAAAAAGCACTATCCCTATCAGAACAATCATACTATTGCATAAACATTGAATCTCTTCTAACATTGCAGCTTGAAATTGTAACAATAAAAACCTAAAATTTTATTATTCAAATGAAAAAGCAATTCAGTGCGTTGGCATTACTCATGCTAGTTTGCCTATCATTATCTGCTCAAACAGGAAATATTAAGGGAAGAGTTCTTGATAGCAATAAACTTTCATTACCGGGAGCAACTATTTTTACCGGAGATCTTCAGTATGGCACAATTACTGATGTGAATGGTAACTATGTAATGACCGGTATTCCCGCTGGTGATTACACGCTAAAGGTTTCTTACATTGGCTTTAATGCTGTTGAACAAAAAGTGACTGTATCAGCCGGACACACTACACCCATTGATTTTAACATGGTTCCGGGTATTGGCATTCAGGAAGTGACCATTAATGGAGGCTTACAAGGTCAGTCGAAAGCCTTGAACCAACAAAAAACAAATGCAAATATTACCAATGTGATTGCATCTGATCAGGTTGGGAAATTTCCCGATGCTAACATCGGAGATGCACTTAAGCGTATCCCCGGGATCAATGTTCAGTACGACCAAGGTGAGGCGCGTTTTGGTAATATCCGCGGTACTGCGCCGCAATACAACTCTATAACCATTAACGGAGAACGTATCCCATCTGCAGAAGCCGAAAACCGAACTATTCAATTAGACCTTATTCCATCGGATATGATTCAGACGATTGAAGTAAGTAAAGCGGTTACTCCCGATATGGATGGTGATGCCATTGGCGCTTCTGTTAACCTGGTAACTTTATCGGAACCTGCCGGAGAACGTATTTCAGGAGGTTTTAGCGGTGGCTACAACTTTTTAGCTGAAAAAATGAACTATTCGGCTAACCTAATCTATGGTAACAGATTTGCTCAGGATAAAATTGGGATGACTTTAAGTGCTTCTATCAACGACAACCAATTAGGTTCGGATAACGTGGAAGCTGAATGGAGTGGGGATGATAATAATTATTATCTTTCAGAATTACAGGTACGTCAGTATTACCTAGAGCGCTTACGTATGAGTTATTCAGGCGCTTTTGACTTTAAAATAAACGAGAACCATACCCTTTATTTAAGAGGTATGTATAACCGTCGTAAAGACTGGGAAAACCGTTACCGTAACGTATTTAAACCTGAAGAAGAACCTGATAGCAACGGCGACTATATTAACGATGACAATGCTGTAGAAAAAGAAACCAAAGCAGGTGCCAACAATAAAGATGGCCGTTTAGAGGATCAGCAAATGATGCAATTCTCATTAAATGGTGACCATATCTTTGGAAAAGCTAAAATGGACTGGGGTCTATCCTTCTCAAAAGCATCCGAAGACAGACCTCAGGAGCGATACTTAACAATGGTGATCGAAGGCGAAGACATGCAAAGCGACATTTCGAACCCTAAGAAACCTTATATGGAAATTACAGATTCATCGTTACGTGATTTAAGTACCGATTGGGAAGTTGATGAAATGTCGGAAGAAAACCAATATACCGAAGATATTGATGTAGTGGCTAAATTAAATATCGAGATTCCTTTAGCGCAAGGAGCTTTTAAAAACTCATTAAAATTTGGTGGTAAATATAAATCTAAATCCAAAGAACGCGATAACGAGTGGTTTGAAGTTTCAGCAAGCGATGCATACGAAAGCACTTTCTTGTCGAATGTTTATTCGCATACCAAAGACTGGAGTAAAGATGATTTCCTGCCTGGAGACAAGTATGATGTTGGTTCTTTTGTAACCAAAGAGTATTTAGGTGGTTTAGATTTCACGGATAGTGATAACTTTGAAATGGAAGCTGATTACTCAGAGTATGCTGGTAACTTTGAAGCTAGTGAAACAGTAAGCGCAGCTTATATCATGTTAGATCAGAAGTTAGGCAATAAATTATCGGCTATTGTTGGTTTAAGATTAGAAAATACCTTTACCGAAGGAGAAGGTAAGATTTGGGATGATGATGAAGAAGTATTATCCGACTCTGAAAAAGAAAAAAGTTCATATACCAATATCCTTCCAAATCTCCAGTTAAAGTATGATATAAGCGACAACAGCATAGTTCGGTTTGCTTTCACAAGTACTATGGCACGTCCCAACTATTATGATTTAGTACCTTATCAGGAAATTGAAGACGGCACAGAGATTTCACTTGGTAACGCTGATCTTGAGCCTACTACATCTAACAATATCGACCTGATGGTGGAACATTATTTTAAGTCAATCGGTATTTTATCAGGAGGTTTCTTTTACAAAGACATCAAAGATTTTATTGTTGATGAGATTCATGAAGACTATACTTACAATGGAACTACCTGGGACAAATATACACAACCAATTAATGGTGGAGATGCTAGCCTTTGGGGATTGGAATTTGCGGCTCAGCGCCAGCTAGACTTTCTACCGGGATTCTTAAAAGGATTAGGTATCTATGCAAACTATACTTATACTCACTCTAAAATCACTAATTTCAACATTGAAGACAGAGATGGCGAAGACTTGGCGATGCCGGGATCTCCAGAAAGCACCTTGAACCTATCATTATCGTACAACACAAATAAATTTTCTGGTCGCCTTTCATTCAATTATGCCAGTGATTTTATTGAAGAGTTTGGAGGCGAAGCTTTTGAAGATGTTTATTATGACGAGGTTACTTATTTAGATTTGAACCTTACGTATAATGTTAACAAAAACTACCTCGTTTTTGCCGACTTAAACAACATATTAAATCAGCCATTAAGATATTTCCAAGGTCAAAGCAACAGAACTTACCAAATGGAGTACTACGATATGACAGCGAAAGTTGGTGTTAAAATCAATTTTTAATACTAGTTGTTAATTAACATTTTGAACATTAAGTTTCACCTGGGTTTCCTGTGTTTCTTAGTGTTCTCTATTTATTGAAATAAAATCTAAAAATTAATTAAAATATGGACTTCACAAAATATATTGCACTCACATTAACATTAGGTTTATTCTCTGCTTGTAATCTAAGCCCGGAAAAAAAACAGGCCGAAAACACAAATGAGTCGGTATTGGATTCTCTTGGAACCACAGAGCCTAATAAGGAAGCTCGCGAAGACTCCATGAAAATGGCAGAGGCTTTGACATTACAAGCTAAATTTACCAATATTATTGAGGCCGATTACGAAACTACGCCGGTTTTATCAGAGTTAGGCGAAGATGCTGCAGATGACCCAGCTATTTGGATCAATAAAACGAATCCGGGAAAAAGCATCATCATTGGCACCAATAAAAAAGCAGGATTAAATGTATACAACATATATGGAAAAGAACTTCAGTTTGCTCCAGTAGGTAACATAAACAATGTGGATATAAGCTATGATTTTGTTTTTAATAAGCGTACAATAGATCTAGTGGCCGCAAGTAACCGCTCAACACAAACCGTTGATGTATGGGAAATTGATGGTGAAAACCAAAAGATGATTGAAAAACAATTAATTAAAATACCATCTGGCGTTGATGATGTTTATGGATTATGTATGTACCATAATAAAAATACAAACCAACACTATGTTTTTGTGAATGGAAAAAATGGAAAAGTAGAACAATGGCTACTTCAAAACGAAAGCGATACTTTAACTGCAATGCTGGCTCGTTCATTTTGGGTGAACAGTCAACCCGAAGGAATGGTAGTTGACCCGATAACCGATAAACTTTATGTAGGCGTTGAAGAAGATGCTATATACCAATTTAATGCACTACCTAATGATACCTTATCCGTTAAACTAGAACAGTCAAGTGCTACCAATAAGGACATTAGCTACGATATCGAAGGATTAACTATATATCGTCAATCAGATAAGGAAGGTTATTTAATAGCTTCGAGCCAGGGAAGTTTTTCTTATGCTATTTTCGATATTAACGAACCATATAATTACATCACCAGCTTTGTAGTTAAAAATGGAAAATACGATGGTGTTGAAGAAACAGATGGCATAGATATTTGCTCCACTCCAATGGGATATGAATTTCCTGCTGGAATTTTAGTTTTACAGGATGGCTTTAATAAAGATGGAGAAACTATTGTTAACCAGAATTTTAAAATTATTTCAGCAAAAAAAATATTAGATTTTTTAAAATAACATTTTAAAATATTACCGTATAAAATTAAAAAAGGTGAGCCGAATACGGCTCACCTTTTTTATTCAGTATACCCTGATGATTTTTTACTCTTCTGAAGCTGCTGTCTCGTCAGATGAGGCTTCTGCAACCTCCTCTTCTCCAAACTTAAAAATATCTTTATCCTGCAACAGATTATACCACATAATTACCTTTTTAATATCCGAAACATAAACTCTGTCCCTGTCATACTCAGGTAATACCTCAGCAAAATATTTTTTTAACTCATTGGCAGAGACCTTATGACTAATAGTCTGGGCTCCTTCTTCTTTTTCGAAAATATTTTTGAAAACATCTATTAATTTCACGTCACTTTCTTCGGTAAAAATAGAAATATCTTCCAAAGCACTGATGCGTGAAGTTGCATAGGCGGGCATTCTTTTCCCATCCAACAATGATTCAACTATAATACTATTTTTAGCCTGTGAAACCATTTTAAATAATCCACCCTGACCTGAAACAGCTAATATTCCTTTTAACATATCACTCATTACTATTGATTTTTCCCTGGTTACTAAATGCTGATTGCCTTATGCAATCTTCTTTCAAAATTCTCTGCAAAAATAACAGAATAGAATTAACTTAATACTAAAGAATGTCAGATTTTACACAAAAGTTCTTTTACCTCTTCGTTCCTATAGCAAATACTAATATATATGGGTATAGAAGTCCTATTTAAAAACATTGTCAATGCTTTTATCATTCAGCATTTATAAACTAAAACTGAAAAAATAAATACTGATGAAAGTTCACATAGAGCATTAAAAGTCAGAAGATAACAGCTACGATTCTTTTAAACAAAACCTCTCTCTTTCTTAATCGCCTCATAAGCTTCGCTTACTTTCTGAAATTTCTCTTTGGCTCTATCCTGAAATTCTTCACCCAAATGTGCCACCTTGTCGGGATGAAACTTAATGGCCATTTTACGATATGCTTTTTTCACTTGATCGTCAGTAGCAGACGAAGTGATCTCTAAAATCTTATAGGCTGACTCTGTATTTTTAACATACATATTTAACAAAGCCACAAAATCAGGGCGCGAAATACCCAGCCCTTGGGCAATTTGTTTTAATACATCGATTTCCTCAACAGGTAAACTACCATCGGCATTGGCAATACCAAAAAGCATATGTACTAACTCAATACGTGAATTATAATCCACATTGTTCCTGATTTGGAAACACACATCATTCAGTGGTACTTCTTTTTTTAATATATCACGAAGCAATAATAAAGCCTGTGCTGACATTTCCTCATTCAATGAACGACGCAAATAACTCTTTACATAATCTAACTCTGCCCGCACAATTTTACCATCGGCCTTCATCACTGCCGCAATAAGCACCAATAAAGAGGCTACGAAACCATCACGAGGACTTCCTTTTTGTTGCACATCCATTTCATCAGATACGCCTTCAGCCAAAGCACCTAATACAATTCCCAATAAGGCACCTACAGGACCAAAAATCCACCATCCTATACTCGCACCCAACAATGAAGAGCCAAGTATTTTTATATTTTTCATATGATTATAATTTGTTTCTCTGTTGTCATATGGAACTCGCCGGAATAATCATTCATCTGTGTGAGAGCTTACTCTCATGCTCGTTTCATCGTTTCAACAACGCATTATGCACTTGTAACACCTGAGTAACCAGCAGATCTATATCATTATTATTAATCACAAAATCAGATTGTCTTATTTTTTCCACCTCATCCATCTGATTTAACATCCTTTGCTCCACCTCTTCCCTACTAAGCTGGTCTCGTTGCATTACTCTAGCCAAGCGTAATTCCTTCGGGGAGGTAACCGTAATAATCTTATCTACTTGTTTATATGCACCACTCTCAAACAAAATAGCAGCCTCCTTCATTACATAAAGTGCCCCAGCATTTATCTGTAGCCAATGTTCAAAATGTTGGGCAACTACAGGATGAATGATCTGGTTTAAAGAAGCTAACAACTGCTTATTCGCAAACACCAGTTCTCCAACTTTTTTCCTGTTTAATTGATTATCAGCATAAATGTCGCTACCGAATAAATCCTTCACCCCTTTTATGATTTCAGGATGATGATCACTTAAGCTTCTAGCTTCCTGATCGGCATAATAAACCGGAATACCCAACGATTCAAAAATCTTACATACGGTACTTTTTCCGGTTCCTATCCCTCCTGTTACTCCTACTTTTATCATGCTATCTGCCTTTTTCAAACAAACAATCAATAAACAAGGGTGAATAATCAACCGATTCAATTCCTTGCGGCATACTAACAAGCTTAACCTTTAATCTATCAGGAAGTTGTGTACCTGTATGGCTATTATAATCCACTACAGCCGAGAAATCATTCGCGGTGATGCTGTTAAACCGGCTCACAGCTACGGTAAAAGAAACACTAATATTGGCAGGAAAGCTTTTTAAACGCAAACTATCAGGCACATTCAAATCAGTAACTGGTATACGCAATACTTTCTCCGTGAATGGTTCAACGGGAATATTCACAAGCACCCTACCCGGGTTATATACCAAATTATCATTTCCCTTGAGTGACATATTTCGCACTAGCGAATCACTAAGGTCTATAAATTTTTTATTTTCGGTATAGACAAAACTGGTGGTATCAACAAAAGATGCCGGGCCTGAAATCTCTATACTATCGGGTTCTATCTTAATATTCCCCGATTGATGATATTGTGGTTTAAAGCTCAACGAAGATTTAAACCTGACAGGCACACGCTTTCGTTGCTTTTGTTCCAGCTCCACAAACAAAGTGTCTGGGTAAATATCCAGTAAGTCAATACCATTAGCCAGCTTATCGCCAATAGACTTGTTTAAATCTCTGGTCAAAACAAAAGCGCCATGTTTATTCTCTCCGTTCATCCTTTTAAAAGAAGAAACCTTCAAATTCTCAGGACTTACAATTTTACCGATATGATATGGCAATAGTGTATATCCCAGCGATCGTATTTTAAGTTGCACCACTTTCAAGGGTTCGCCTAACATAATAAAATCCTCTGGATAATCACTGTATTTAACAGGATAAGAAATGGTTGTTGTATATTCCTTTCGTAAGGCATTTAAAAACCAAAGACCCGTAGAGAGGAGAAAAAATAAGAAAAAAACCAACAGATCCCGATTCTTAATGATACTTGTCCAAACCTGCCTTAATTTAACAAGCCCTTTGAGCAAGATATTTTTTATTTTTCTTGTTGCCATTAATTATAAGCATTAAACAATAAAAGCCAATAACCATCAAATATAGCTATTGGCTCTTTAAAAAAAAATTATCTTTCGTAGCAATAATGACAAATGCCTTTAATTACCTTTTGGCTTGTGCGTCAGACATGTCCATAATAATAGCTGATTTATCAATCTTAATAACCACACCATTCGATATTTCCACATTAATATAGGCTTCTTTCACTTCAGAAACCTTACCATAAATTCCGCCGGTAGTAATCACTTTATCACCTTTTTTTAACTCTTCACGGTACTTCTTAAGCTCTTTTTGACGCTTTTGTTGAGGACGAATCATGAAAAAATAGAATACTACAATAAGTAGTCCCATCATTATAAAAAACTGATATTGTCCTCCTGCGGGTTGCTGAGCTTGTAAAAATAATGCTTGTAAGTTCATCTTTAATTTGTTTTATCTAATTAATAACATTGGCTGTAACAACCAGTTCCTTTGATTTTTCTTTAATATTGGCATCTACTTTAATCACTTTATACTGATGTCCATGAAAGCCCTGCGTATTGAAACGTACTTCAATCTCAGCTTTTGTATGGGGTAAAACAGGATATTTGGGATAATCTACAGCTGTGCATCCGCAACCAGGTGTTACTTTACTAATTAATAAGGGTTTATTACCCGTATTTTCAAAAACAAAATAGCAACCTACTGTTTCTCCTTCTTTTACCTCACCAAACTCATGATATAGTTTCGAAAAACTAATATCTGTAATACCTTCAACATGGCTAACTATGTCTGTTTTTTTTTGAGAGCTATTGCAAGCCATCATCAAAAAACAAACCAGCACACATCCTATATTGTATTTTTTAAGCATTATCGATTAAACCCTTGCCGACTTTATTAATTTTCTTATCCTTAGTTAATTCAATAATTGCTTTATCTAAAATACCATTTATAAAAACACCACTTTTATCTGTTGAATAGTGTTTAGCAATTTCTATATACTCATTCATCGACACCTTAATGGGGATATTAGAAAACTCTGTTAACTCGGCCAAAGCAATTTGCATTAGCACCACATCCATAAACGCCACTCGTTCCAATTCCCAGTTTTTGGCATATTTTTCTATCAAATCACGATACTCCTTTTGATTAACTGCAGCTTTACGAAAGAGTTTTTTCACAAAATCACGATCTTCTTCGTCTTTGTATTCCCCCATTATTTCTACTTCTCCAGCCTCACTCATACCCTTTATCGTTTTCACAACCATACTGAGTACAAATTCTATTTCATCGTTCCAATAGATACTTTGATCTTCAAAAGTAGCATACAAAGGCTCGTAATAAGCAATTGTCTTTTCTAATAATTTGATAATGAATTTTTTATCCACATCGAAGCTAGTCTCTGCACCTTCCATATAATCTTTATATTGCTGAGAACTGATCATTTCAGCATAAAGATTTTTTACAATCTCAGGATAATTAACCCAGTTATTTCCACTCTTTTCCCGATACTGAGCAACTTCTTTACATTCAGCAAACTTGCTTAAAACCTTATTAGTTATAAAACGTGTGTTTGGTTTTAGCTCCGCAGCAGTGGCCATCTTTTTATTCTTTCCATATTCAATTCGCCCAATTGCATAATCCCTTAACTCCAGAATTAATAGAATATATAAATAGTAAAGATCCAACGATTTAGAAATGCTAT
>JBFHKL010000090.1:0-13583 GCA_041595375.1 Saccharicrinis sp. | reverse complement strand
CTATATTAGGGTGGCCCGTGAATAAAATTTCACCTGAAGTAGCTCGATTGGTATTAGATGGTGGACGAGCAGCATGTAAGGAAGCAGGTATTCTGTTAGCAGGAGGGCATAGTATCGATAGTCCTGAGCCTATTTTTGGCTTAGCGGTAACTGGTAAAGTGGGGTTGAGTAAGTTAAAACAAAATAACACGGCAATAGCGGGTTGTCATTTATATCTTACCAAACCCATTGGAGTGGGGATATTAACCACAGCGCAAAAAAAAGGTCTGCTAAAATGCGAACACCAACATATTGCGCCGGATAACATGAGCAAGCTTAATACCATTGGGGCTCAGTTGGCAGAAATACCCGGCGTAAAAGCCATGACTGATGTTACGGGTTTTGGATTACTGGGTCATCTGCGTGAGATGTGTGAAGGAAGTCAGCTAACAGCACATATCAGCTATCAGGATGTGCCAAAATTTGATATGCTGGATGAATACCTGGCTCAGAATTGTGTGCCCGGGGGAACGCTTCGAAACTGGGATAGCTTTGGCGATAAAATACAAATGAAGAAGGATGATTATAAAAATATCCTTTGCGACCCGCAAACCAGTGGAGGCTTGTTGATAGCTGTTGAGCCAGATGCTATAGATGAAGTAGAGCGATTATTGCAAAATAATGATATTGAGGCTAAAAGTTTTGGGGAATTAAAGTCGATAGAAGATAAGTTGGTTGTGGTGAATGATTAATGGAATCGATGGTATGGAAGGACTAAGATAGTATAATCATCAATAAACAAAGTTATTTGGTTAACGAAGAAACATACTCCTTAACGAATAGTATTTGAAAATAAGTCTCAGATAGATGAATAAACAAATTGCAGTAATAACAGGAGCTACGAGTGGGTTGGGAATGGCCTATGCTAAACTGCTAGCCCAGTCAGGAGCAGATTTATTAATTACAGGACGTAGAAAAGAGCGTTTGTTTAGCCTAAAAAAGGAACTGGAAGATAAATATGCTATTCGAGTAAAAATTGTTGTAGCTGATTTTAATCACCCACAAGAGTTTGATGGCTTGCTATCGGCTATTGATAAATTAGAAGTGGTTAGTTTGCTTATCAATAATGCAGGGTATGGTTGTAGGGATAGTTTTTTTGAAAAAAACTATAAGGAACAAGAAAATATGCTACAGGTACATATCACAGCAGCCACAAGAATTATTCATACAGTTGTTCCTAAAATGGTTCGAAATAACGGAGGGCAGATCATAAATGTAGCGTCGTTATCTGCTTTTTTACCGGATCCTTTTAATTATTTTTACAATTCAACGAAAGCTTTTTTGGTCTCATTTTCCGAGAGTCTGTATATTGATTTGTGTCGTTCTCATATTAAGGTTCAGGCCTTATGTCCGGGCTTTATAAAAACAGAATTTCATTCGCGTATTGGGCAGTCTAATGCTGTGGGAGGCTGGAAAGAAAAATTTTTATGGATGAATCCTGATGAAGTAGCAGCCATTAGTATCAAATCACTTTCCCGAAATCAAGTGATCTGCGTGCCGGGTCTTGTTAATAAGGTAATTTATCATCTTATAAAAATCTTGCCTAAAAGAGTTATTTATTGGTTAATAGTTCGAAATATAAAGTATTTTGATCATCCGTTGAAATGCGCGGCATAGGGTAGGAGAAACTATAAATTTTTAAGGTATTCACTCAGAGAGGTGTCGGTATTGTTTAATTTTAATTTTCTACGTATACGAGATCTTTTAACCTCAATGCTTCTGGTATTTTGGTGAATAAGCAGGGCTATATCCTGGCTGTTCATACCAAGCCTTAAAAGGGAGCATGTCTTTAATTCTGGAGCAGTTAATTCAGGTGATTTAGTATGCAATTTGTCGTAAAAATCAGTGTAAACGCTTTGATATTTCTGAGTAAATTCTCTCCAGTCATTGGTTTCTCCGTCGTTTTGTAAGTCGGCTATAATATCTTCAATAACTTTATCGTTTTCAATATTCAGTCTCGATGATAAACGTAGTAGATGCTTGGATATATGCAATACTAATTCGCTTTTCTTTTGTAAATATTTCAGCTGTAAATCCAGCTCTTTCTTTTTTATATTCAGCTCTTTTTGTAAATGCTCATTGAGTAATTGGTTTCGTTTTATTCTGGCCCGATGTAAGAGGAATAATAAAACAAATATAGCTCCTGTTGTCATGAAGAGAGCCAGGCTAAAATAATTGATTAGGCTATTTATTTTTTTCTCTTGTTCTTCCTTATTCAGCAGTTTATTCACTTCATTTTCAAGATAAAGCTGCTTGCTTCTTTGTTGGAAGGATGCGTTAATTAGTTGTTTGTTTAATAGCTTGTATTCCTGCGAAGCTTCAAAGGCTTCCTTGTATTTGTTAGTTTGTGTGCAGATAGCCATTTTTAATTCGTAGGCTTTTGTAATTTCTTTTGTGGTATTTATTTCCTGTTTTTTGCTTGCTTCTATAGCTTTTGTGTTGGTAATAATGGCGCTGTCTAAATGTTGGGTATGTATATAGTATTGAGTTAGGTTGTTGTATGAAGAGATTATTTCGTTCGTGTCGTTGTGATGTATTTGAATGATTAATCCCTTTTTTATAAACAGACTTGCTAGCTCATATTTTTTTTGTTGCAGATATAGCTCGCCCAGATAGGCGGTTATTCTCCCGGATTTCTTGCTCTCATCTTCTGCCGCTGTAGTGTTTAGGGCCATTTTTAAGTTTTTTATGGCGGCATCTAAATTGCCTGTTTCCCAATATGCACAAGCTATATTCATGTAGATTGTTTGCAAATGAGGAGTGAGTAGTTTATTGCCGCGCGACAATAGTTTGTTGTTAAGATCCAATGTCAAGTTGAATAGCTCAAGAGCCTTCAGGAAATCTTTTTCTAAAAAATGTAAAGCTCCCAGGTTAGATGTTATCCTTACCAGGCTTATGTCATCCTTATCTTTTTCAGCTATTTGTCTAGCTTTTAACAGTATCTCATTGGAGATAGGATAAGTGCCTAGTCGCAAAAAATAAACCCCCAGTTGGTTGTATACCTCGGCTTTGTGAGTATTGTTTTTTGTTTTTTTAGATAACAGATAGGTATTAATTGCCTCATTGAAGCTTTCGTGCATATCTTCCTTAGCAAAAATATCAGCAGAATCTATCAAAAATTCTATGTGGTGGGGGATGGTGGTAGAGTATAATTGAGACAAGGCACTCACGCTATTTGTCCTATGCTGCGTAAAGCTCAGGATAGGATAGCAGATTAACAGTAAAATAATAAGAAAAGTGTGAGCAAGTGCTGTGTCTTTCACAACTATTGATTTTAGTTATTAATATTAAACATATTCCCCTGTATTAAGTTCAGCCAAATTCATTGATAATCTGTATACTAATATACTATATTGTTTGGTTTAAATGGTGTAGTTAAATGCTTACTTATTATAAATAGCATGATAAAGATTTGGGCAATCTCAATATCTGCGAGAGTTGAGTAAAAAACATATTCTTCATCGAAACCCATACTCAAACCTACCAGTAGAGTAAAAAAATATTTCTACCATGTTATACTGTATAATTACTACTTCTATCTAATTTATCCTGTCATCTCATCATATTATGATTGAATTATAATACTTTATGAATTATCAATAAGAATATAACAACAATATAAGCTCTATTTTCGATAGCATTAGTATTACATTAAAAGCTAAGTATACAATGAAATCTATTTTTATAAAATTAAATCTTTTCCTTTGCTTAGTACTTTCTTTTCAGGTGCTTATAGGGGCTTCTGTCAATGATAATTTCAACGATGGAGAATTAAACGACTGGGGAGCTATAGGCCGCTCTACCTCAGGTGTCGAAGACTCAACAATGGGCGATGTTTTTGTTCAGGATGGTAAAGTGGCTCTTGGAATAGACCTTAGCAACACTTCCTATCATGGTGTAATTACGCAAACCATAACTCCAGTTTCTGGCATTGTGTACTTTACTTTTACCTTTAGTGCTGATAAAGGAACAACTCGTAACTTTGTAACTCTGCGAAACTCCAATGGTAATGTAGTTACTAGGCTTTCAATTGGCAAATGCCAAATTGACCAAACAAGTTATGAAAACAACAATATTGCAATAACCACTTCAATGCAGGATAATGATTATTTGCCACAAACAGAAACTCTAATCGGCGCCAATTTATTTTCTAAGGAAACCGATTATCTGGTCATCATGAAGCTCGACACTGAAAATAACTTAGTAACAGTAACCATAGATGGCGTGGAATATATAGAAGCCACCGATGTTCCCTTTGTTAACGCTTCTGATGATATTGCTTCTTTTGATTTTTGGCAATATTATACCTATGGTAATAGTGGCTATTTCTGGATAGACAACATTTTGTTATCCGATGAAGATAAAGGAGCTTTACAAATTGCAATAAGCGATACGCAAGAGTTTTTAGATGATGAGGATTCAAGTTATTGTCCCGATAGTATTTTGACCGCCTTAAATGATTCATTAGAAGTAGCCATAGATATCTTTGATAGCAGCTCGTCAATAGAGCGAATTGATGTAATGACTGAGACCCTGAATACAATGTTAGAAGAAGCTTTAGACTATATAAAGACTGAAGAAACGATTGTTTACAAAACCATAGATGGAACTGATTTAGAGATGGATGTATACTACCCTGGATATATGGATGGTTCTACCACGTATCAAGCTATTGTATTTATACATGGTGGAGCTTGGAGTTCTGGTTCAAAGAGTAACTTTTCCACGCAAGCCGAATACTTTGCATCACGAGGAATGGTTGCTTTTTCAATTGATTATCGCCTAACCAGTAGTGGCTATACTGTTTATGACTGTGTAAGAGATGCCAAGTCAGCTATGCGATATATTAAAGCCAATTGTGAATACTTCCAAATTGACAGTGCTAACATAGTTGCCTCGGGAGGTTCAGCAGGAGGACATTTAGCAGCTGCTACTGCATACATTTCTTCATATACCGAAGATACCGACGACTTATCTATTAGCTGTAAACCTACCGCTCTTGTTCTGTTTAACCCTGTTATCGATAATGGACCTGATGGATATGGATACAATACGCTAGGAGATAATTATGTTTATTTCTCACCTTTACACAACCTGTCTTCCCCTGCCTTACCCACATTATTTATGCTTGGAACAAGTGACGATTTAATTCCTGTATCTACAGGCGAAAAATTTCAAGATTCTACAGAATATTATGGTGGAAGATGCGATCTTGCATTATTTGAAGATCAGGAACATGGATTCTTTAATTTTGGAGATTACCTGACAGAAACTATATATATGGCCGATACCTTCCTGTGTTCATTAGGATATATCGATTATGAAGAAGCCCCCATAACTGTATCGATAAACGAGATTCAATCTTCGGATGAATACAAAATTGTTATGCCAACAATAATTAATAACAATAGTGCATTTCTGCCAATTAATATGCCAGCCAACCCGCAGAATTATTCCATGAGAGTTTATAATCTACAAGGTCGGACAATTTACACAAGCAGTTCTCTTGATCAGCCATGGTATCCTGGAAGTTCTCACAAAGGAATCTATATTTACTTTATACAAAGTAAAGTTTTAGCAGAAACCTATCGAGGCAAAATGCTGGTAAATTAATTGATAAATAGCTAATACAGCAAACTATTAAATATGTAATCTTATTTTATAAATAGCTTGGTCATATGTTTTCTGATAGCAACAAAAATTACTTCAAGAGCTGCACAGGCCACTCTTAAACAATACAAAATAAGATGATTGCAGACGCTTTATACGCACTAAATATAGGTATGAATAACCTTTATCATATTGACTTTGTCATTATTGCCAGCAAGTGTATTTAAGTATGGTTTAATTGAAATTGCGCAGCCTTATAGATAGCAATAGCTAAAGTAAGTATTTTGAGGTTTTGTCATATTCTTAGCGAGAATGGGGTAAAAAAGGCATGTGGTTTTACAAAGTACCTGCATGATTTTGCCATCTAATGGTCTAAAAATTAAATTCTTTATTTGTAGACCATTAGATGGTGTTTAATTCATTTTGCCGCAAAAACATGATTAATTCCAGCAAATACTTTAAGTGCTGCAATATCAACATGGTCATCAACGTGCTTTCCGTATTTTGCCATAACCACTTTGAAATTTTCATCGATAAAAAAATCAGCAGGAATAAGCGTCAGAGTAGCCTCTTTATCTTCTGGTAAGTTCAATTCTGTCACATCCTTCTTTGCTTTTAAAGGATTGCTCGAGACCATAGTACGCATAAACTTAAGTAATGAGTTTTCAACACCATAAAGATTATATATGCGCCTCTCAGGATCTCCAACTAAAGGCCAATGACTTATACCCTGATGAAATATACTTGATGAAATTTTTTCATTTGAACTTTCGAAAAAAAATAGCATCTGCACACCAGAATTTTTCAGTCGTAAATTCATACTCATTAATTGGTGAATCCTACGATTACAAAATGGGCAATTTACATTCCGGTAGAAACTTAAAATTATTTTTTTGCCTTTAAAATCACTTAATTTAAACTGATTGCCTTCAATGTCTTTAACAGCAAAATCTCTGGCCAATTGTCCTTCTAGTATTTTCATAACTTGATATTTTATTAATACACCCTAAGCGCTTGCATTGTTAATTTTTAAAAAGTCGAGGCCATATTCTGTAGCCTTGTTTTGAATTATTGATGCAAATATAGTGGCCTGTTAATAGTCCAAGTTGGACAATAAGTTCTTATTTGAGGATAAAAAGTTCATTGGGATAAAAATGAACTTTTACAACTTACAAACCCCAGCAATGTAGAAGCTGTATTTATCATATGATATAATCGTACGATAGAAGTATGTGTTTAGCAATATATAGAAATGAAAAAACAATAAGTGAACTTGGATAAGTTTGGATTAGGTATGTTTTACTCAGCGGGTAGCTGAGGTACTGCCAGGTGTTATAAAAAGTGATGATTAATTGATTAGAAAATGAGATGTCTGTCAGTTTTAATTTAATAATTTACCGGAGCAGCAAGGTTTGTTGGCATAAACAACTTTTTAAGCTAGAGGAGTGGAGGTCTTTGTATTAATGTAAAGAATGATAGGTGTAATAAACAAAAACTCCCAATTTTAATTCAAATTGGGAGTTTTTGTTTTTCTCTGAGGAGGAATTACAATTTAATCAGTTTTACTCTACCGACTTGACCGGTTTTTAATTTGCATTCAATCCCTTTCAGATGAAAAGCTACTTCATCTGTAATTTCCTGTACAACGCCATGAGTTAAATTTCCTGAACGCTCGTCCTGTTTTTGAAGAATGGCGACTTTCGTTCCTTTCTTAATGTTTTTTCTTTCTCTTCCGTCCATGTCTCTTTATCTTAATATATTCTTTAATCAGGTATTTTAAGTCATCCTTGTTTAGGTAGTAGGTTGATCTATAACGAGTAAATAACTATATTGTTTCTTTTTATTTGAAAAAAAACAAATCTCTGTATAAAACGAAAAGCTCTCGATTTTCTTCTGAAAAATCGAGAGCTTTAATGAGGTTCCTGGCGGATTCGAACCGCCGTACCTGGTTTTGCAGACCAGTGCCTAAGCCACTCGGCCAAGGAACCCTTTTGATTCGGCTTGCAAAATAAGCAATTATTTTCTTATCTTGCAAATAAACTTTTGTATTTAAAAGAGAATTTTCGTGCTGTAAAATAAAAGCCACTGAAACAGAAGCCGTCTCATTTAATTAGCTCATGATAAAAACTAACAGCACACATAAAATTATCTTTCATAAAGGGTTTATTGCGGACTATCTTTCCATGGTTATGCTTACGGCTTTCATCTGTCCTCCCATGGGTGGATTCATTTTAGATACTTTCACCCTTACCCAATCCACATAATTAAATTGTACATGAATGGCGTTTAAAATGCGTTCAGTAAGGTGTTCCAGTAAATGTGAATTTTGCCGCATTTCTTTTTTAGCCAGCTCATACACAGTTACGTAGTTCAAAGCATCTTGAATCTGATCACTTTGGCTTGGTTTTTTCACATCAAGTTTTATAGTGATGTTTACGATAAAGCGATTGCCAACCACTTGCTCTTCTTTAAAACAACCATGGTAAGCATAAAACTCCATTTCCTCCAGCTCAATAATTCCTTTTTGCATAATTTATTGTCTTTTTCAGGATGCGAAGTTATTAATAAGAATAGATTCAAAAGGTATAAGTCAAAAGAAATTGTTACTGCTAAGGTTAAAATTTCTTCATTATTAACATTAAAAAAGTGGTACTGTATATTCAAAAGCTTTATTTTTGTAAGTTTTAAATTAAAACTGTTCATATATATGAATTCTTGAGCAGTCAATATTAAAAATATGTTTATTAGTTTAAATTGTGTGATGGGATTGAAGTTCTTGTTTCATTTTTTAATCTATATATTTAGTATCTTATTAAGTCTTAAAATTACCTATGAGCAAAGACAACTTAGCAAGCACATCCGAGGCGGTGAAATCTAATTTTATCCATCAGGAAATAGATAAAGATCTTGCAGAGAACAAAAATGAGGGGGCAGTATTAACTCGTTTCCCGCCAGAACCCAATGGTTATCTGCATATAGGACATGCGAAATCCATTTGTTTAAACTTTAGTTTGGCTCAAAAATATGGTGGAGGAGGTAATCTCCGCTTTGATGATACAAATCCGGTTAAGGAGGATGTTGAATACGTAGATAGTATTCAGGAAGATGTAAAATGGCTGGGTTTTTCCTGGGAAGGAAATGTTAAATATGCTTCTGATTATTTTGATCAATTGTATGAGTGGGCCATTAAGTTGATTAAGAAGGGAAAGGCTTATGTAGATGATCAAAGCGCTGAGGAAATTGCTTCGCAAAAGGGAACACCAACGGTGCCTGGACAGGAGAGTCCATATCGTAATCGGTCTGTAGAAGAAAATCTGGATTTGTTTGATCGAATGAGAAAGGGTGAGTTTGCTGCTGGGGAAAAGGTATTGAGAGCAAAAATTGATATGGCCTCACCAAATATGCACATGCGCGATCCTTTTATGTATCGCATCCTTCATAAAAGTCATCACAGAACCGGTGATAAATGGTGTATTTATCCGATATACGATTTTGCCCATGGTCAGGAAGATTTTATTGAAGGTATTACCCACTCTATCTGTACCCTGGAATTTCAGGTTCACCGTCCTTTGTATGATTGGTTTTTAGATCAGGTTATTGAAGAAGATCAGGAGCTGGAACAAAAAGTCAGACCACGTCAGATAGAGTTTGCGCGTTTAAACCTGAATTATACAGTGATGAGTAAGCGTAAACTCCTTGAGTTGGTAGAAAAGGGAGTTGTGTCTGGTTGGGATGATCCTCGTATGCCTACGGTATCAGGACTAAGACGAAGAGGTTATACTCCCGAGTCTATCAGGCATTTTGCCGATAAGGTAGGGGTAACTAATAGAGATAGTATAACTGATGTGGCTTTATTGGAAAGTTGTATTCGTGAGGATCTAAATAAAAGAGCGGCACGTGTAAATGCTGTTATTGATCCTGTTAAATTGATTATCACAAACTACCCAGAAGGACAAGAAGAGATGGTTGAGGTGATCAATAACCCTGAAGATGATTCTATGGGGTCTCGTCAATTGCCTTTTTCACGCGAAGTATATATTGAGCGCGATGACTTTATGGAGGAACCACCTAAGAAATTCTTTCGTTTGGGTCCAGGAAGAGAAGTTCGCTTAAAAGGTGCTTATGCAGTTACTTGTACCGACTTTAAGAAGAATGAAGAAACGGGTGAGATAGAGGAAATTTATTGTACTTACGATCCTGAAACCAAATCAGGAGCCACCACAGTAACCCGTAAGATTAAAGGGATATTGCATTGGGTATCGGTTAATCGTGCATTAGATGCCGAAATTAGAATGTATGACAGATTATATAATCATGAAGCTCCGGCAGCTCAAAAGGATGCTGATCATCTTGATTTTATTAATCCTGAATCATTAAAGATAGTGATGGCTAAAGTTGAAAATTCCTTAGCATTAGCTAAGCCAATGGAAGGGTTTCAATTTCAAAGGGTAGGATATTTTTGTGTAGATAAGGATTCTACTGCAGATAAACTTATCTTTAACAGAACTGTTCCCTTAAAAGATAGTTGGAGCAGAAATAAGTAGGTATTCGAAATGTATATAGAATCAAAAGGATACTTGTTAGGCAGGTATCCTTTTTTAATATATACCTATTTTGTCCGTTAGTTAGTACCATTAGTGTTAAATTGATTGAGATAATGGCTATTATTAATCTTGGTTAAAATACCTCAGGAGATACGAATACTACCATACGTATGTTTGATTTCTTCAATTTTCAATTCATAGTTAAAGTAGTTTTCTTTGAAAGGCTTAATCCTTATTACATTGACAAGTGCTTTTTTCTGTTTTATAGGGATGCCAAATATTTTATATTATTCCTTTAATTTCAAAACGTATTTTTTCCTCAGGAATATTGTATTTGACAATTAGAAGTGTTGCTTACTTTGTTTTTTAATTAAACTCTGTTATCTTTTATCTTTAATTTTTTATTCAGAATTATGAACAGTCAAATTGTAAAATCCTACGAAGAGGAAATAGAACTGAAATATCAGTTGTATAATAGTCTCTTTTTGTCGTTACAGCTTGAGGCCGTAAAAAAGGCGGGGAATCTTATTCCTCTGCTATATCAGGCATCCAGCGAAGGTTTAGGCAAAGGAGAGGATCCGACGGCTATTATACAAAAGTTTTTCGCCAATCATAAGTCCGATTTGTCGCCGGAAGACCAAAATGATTTTCTTTTTAAGGTAATCCAATATATTGAGCGTCAGATTGTGTTAATCGATGCGCTGGAAGATGCGGCATATAACAAAATACACCGGATCACGGGAGAAAACTCCTTTGTCTCCATGATTGACAGGATAAAGAAAGGTAACCTGAAAGATAAAATGGCAGAGGTCGTTAAGGACTTTGGTGTACGGGTAGTATTAACGGCTCATCCAACACAGTTTTATCCTTCTCAGGTTTTAGGTATCATCACCGACTTAATGGAATCGATAAAAAAAGGTGAGGTGGCCAATATTCGTGATTTATTGCAACAGCTTGGGAAAACTCCATTTTTCCAGAAAATTAAACCATCGCCATTGGATGAGGCAAATCGCCTGACTTTTTATCTGCGAGATACGTTCTATCCCGCCATTGGTGATTTGCTCGATAAAACAGCAGAGGATTATAAGGAGGCACTGGAGCAGAATAACCAGCTTATCTCATTGGGTTTTTGGCCGGGAGGTGATAGGGATGGGAACCCTTATGTGACAGTAGACACCACTAAAGAAGTGGCAGCAAGGTTGCGTAATACGGTTACCAATTGTTATTACCGCGATGTAAGGGAGCTAAAACGAAGAATTACCTTTGCCGGAGTTCATGATAAGGTAGTGGAAATGGAGGCTCTATTAAAGGCCGAGTTAGGTAACACCTCCGGTGGATCGAATGTAAATTTGGATGATTTCTTGAAGCGGATTAACGAGATTGAACATTTGATTACGGAACATCATCAGGGCTTGTTTGTGGAGAAGGTGCAATCGCTTAAACGTAAGGTGCAGTGTTTCGGTTTTCATATGGCTAGTATTGATATACGTCAGGATAGTAGAGTGATTGCCAAGACTTTAAAAGAGGTGGTTAAAGCCTATCCGAATGTTCTTCCTGCCAATATATTTGAGTTGGATGAGGTTGAACAAATACAATTGCTGATGAATGCCCGGGGTGTGGCAGATGCCAATATTTTTGAGGATCAGGTGATCAGAGATACTGTTGCTTCTTTTGGTGTGATTAAAGATATTCAGCAAGTTAACGGAGAGCGCAGTGCGCACCGATATATCATCAGTAACTGTCGTGGCCCCATTGATGTAGCCAGAGTGTTGGCTATGTTCAGAATATGTGGCTGGGGTTATAATGATGCGCTGCCTGTGGATATTGTGCCCCTTTTTGAAACTATTGATGATTTAAAAATGGCAGGTGAGGCTATGCAGACCTTATATTCTAATCCTACCTATCGTAAACATCTTAAAATCAGAAACAGCAAGCAAACAGTAATGTTAGGTTTTTCAGATGGGACAAAGGATGGAGGATATTTAATGGCCAACTGGGCTATTTATAGAGCCAAGGAAGATGTTACCAGCGTTTCCCGTAATAATGATATCGAAGTGGTTTTCTTTGATGGTAGAGGAGGCCCTCCGGCAAGAGGAGGTGGTAATGCACATCGTTTTTATGCTGCAATGGGTAAGAATATCGAGAATCGTGAAATTCAAATGACGGTTCAAGGGCAAACAATAAGCTCACATTATGGTATAAAAGAAGCGGCTCAGCATAACCTGGGATATCTGCTTACCGCAGGTTTAATGAATAAACTGTACAGCATGCCTCAGAACCAAATGGAGCAATCGCAACATGATTTTATTGAGGAAATGGCCGATTCTAGTTATAAAAAATATCTGTCACTTAAGGAACATGAATTATTTATTCCTTATTTGGAGGAGATTACTACCTTAAAGTATTATGGTAAGGCTAATATTGGTAGTCGCCCAAGTAAAAGAGGGGGTGAGGGTAAACTTAATTTTGATGACCTTAGAGCTATTCCTTTTGTTGGCGCTTGGAGTCAGCTTAAACAAAATGTGCCGGGTTTTTATGGACTAGGTACAGCTTTAAAGGAACAGGAAGAAAAAGGTAATCTGGAGGCATGTAAAGAGTTGTATAAAAACTCCGTGTTTTTTAAAACTTTGCTGTCTAATAGTATGCAGAGCATGAGTAAGACCAGCTTTGAATTAACGCGTTATTTGGAAAAAAATAAACGTTTTGGTGCATTCTGGAATGAAATTCACCATGAATATAAGCTCACCAAAGAAATGGTGCTGAAAGTATCGGGTATGACTAATCTTCTGGAGGATAATCCAAGAAGTATGATGAGTATTGGTTTAAGAGAAAAAGTAGTATTGCCTTTATTGATGATTCAACAATATGCTTTAATAAAAATTCAAGAGGCCAATGCCGGGAATAAAGATATCCCCATTGAAGTGTATGAAAACATGGTCATTAGAGCTATGTTTGGTAATATTAATGCCAGTAGAAATTCAGCATAACCGTTGTCTGTGTTTAGTAATTAGTATTCGGTCAACTGAAATTGGTAAAAGCCTTTATGTTGTTACAGTCTCTTCAGAAAGCACATTCGGAGAGACTGGCTTCATAGGTGCCATTGAACGTGAGTTTTCTGAGACTTTTTTAATACACTACATTTACCTTAACCGACTAATAAGCAAAAAGATAGTGTTTACTTTTAGTCACCTAGTTCTTGGATCTATTGTTTACCCTTTTTCGAGCATACAAATCCCAATATAACTAATCCCACGATTAATAATTTACGCTCATATGGGGAAATAAATTAACTGTCTTTGTTCCTAAGACTATTCATTGTTTTTTTATCATAGGCTTGTCCTCTTGAAACAAGATATTCGAAAACAACCTTATCTCCATCTATTTCAATAT
>JBFHKL010000089.1:0-13639 GCA_041595375.1 Saccharicrinis sp. | reverse complement strand
GTGCAACGATGCATTGTTGGATATAGACCCCAACTCTACAGGAGTTAAACGCCGTCAAATCTATGACGACATAAAATTCATGCAAGATTCTAAAGGGTTTGACGCTCCTATTGAATCAATAAAAGATGGTCGTAAAGCTTATTACCGCTATACCGATTTAAGCTTTTCAATTAACAATCAACCTTTAAACGAACAGGAAGCTCAGCAATTAAAAGAATCCTTACTTACACTTTCACGATTTAAGGGAATGCCTCAATTTGAATGGGTGGAAGAAATGAAAGCCCGTTTAGAACAAACCTTTCACTTAAAGACAGAGGATAATATATTAAGCTTTGAAGAAAATCCATACTTAACAGGGCGTGAATACATTGGAGACATTTACAGTGCAATCGCTAATCAAAGGGTTTTAAAGATTACATATAAGCCGTTTAAGACAAACGAAGAATTAACTTTTGAAATCCACCCCTATCATTTAAAACAATTCAACAACCGCTGGTTTTTGTTTGGATTAAACAACGAATATCAAAACCTTACCAATTTAGCACTCGACCGTATTCAAGAAATAGTAAATAGTAAAATAAAGTACATACAAAACTCTAATATCGATTTTACTGAATATTTTGAAGATGTGATTGGTGTTTCAGTTAATGTTGGTCATACGCCTGAAAAAGTCGTTTTAAAAGTAGATGAAGATTTGCTCCCATACATTGTTTCCAAGCCTATACATGGCTCACAGAAGCTTAAAAAAGATGATGCCGGTGAAGCATTGATAGAATTACAGCTTCAACTGAATTATGAATTAGAATCATTAATATTTTCATTCGGAGAAAAAATGGAAGTCCTAGAACCGGAGGTTTTAAGAACTTCAATGGCAAATAGAATCAAAAAATTAAATCAAAAATATTTAACCTGTGAATAATGACTGCACAGGTCGCTAATAATATTGCAGTATGAAACGAATTAAAATATCAAATTTCAGAAAAGCGAAAGAAACTTGTGAAATAGAATTGGGTCCTATTACTTTCTTTACAGGTCAGAATAATTCAGGAAAATCTACGGTTCTTAAATCACTTATGGTTTTGAGCGACTATGGTAAATCCGACAATCATCTTGAACTAACCTTTCGTGGCGATAATAAATGGAATCATAAGATTGATTGTTATCAGAATGCAGCGAATTGGGATAATTTCAAACAAGGCTTGAATGAAATTGAATTTAGTTTCGATAATCGAGATTATCAAACAATACTAAAGTTTCGTCCTCTTATTCAGACATTAAAAAAGACAGAAAAAATACAAAGTGGACTTTTAGAATCCATAAGTATTAAAAGACTTAGTGATGGCTCTTGGTTCAAAATGGAACATTTAGAAGAGGATAGATTTCAAATACATGTTGAGGAGCGATTCATTGAAAGTCAAAGGACAGATACTTCAAGAGAGATAGAAAGTCTTGAAAGAAATAAGTTAAGAATAGAAAGAAGAATAGAAAAGCTCGAGAAACGTCTTTTGGTCGCGAAAGAAACTAGGACTCAAATAAGGTTAAAAGAAGATATTGCAAAACAAAAGCAAACGGTAAAAGATATAAATAATAGCCTTAATAAGCTTCATGGCGAAATACAAGTTGATAAAGATGTATTGGTTTTTAGTCCAGTCTTTGAAATGCAAGACCTTAGGGATGGACTCCCAGTAATAGACCGTATTATCCGCATGAGCTTGATGAAATACTTTAATCAAAATGAAAAGCAGATTGGCTATTCCAACAACAGAAATAGTAACATTTCATTAATGCGAGTTTCCGACAGGATAACCAGTGCAATTAATTTCTCGATTGACCATTTAAGCCCTCACAGGAATAGCCAAACAAGGTTATACATCAACGATGAACATTCTAATGATATTTATGCCTTAATAAGTAAACATGCTCAACACCCCATCAAAAAAACAAGTAAAGCCGGAAAGTTTTTAAAAACATGGATGGAAAGGTTTGATATTGGTATAGATTATAATATTAAGCCCGTTGAAGGAATCGCAAGTATGATTCATATTTATGAGTCTGAGGAAGATAAGAAAAATGAAACTCCAATAAATCTTGTCGATAAGGGCTTTGGTGCAGGTCAGATATTTACGATTCTCTTATGTATTGCTCTGAAAATAAATGAGCGGGAAAATGGGAATAAACCAATGACAAGAGAAAGGTTCATCCTTGGAAGAGAGGCTCTGATATTGATTGAAGAACCAGAAGCCAATTTGCACCCAGCGCTGCAATCAAAACTAGCAGAACTATTTTTTAGTGCTTACCGTAATTATGGCATCCGGTTTATTATAGAAACACATTCAGAATATATCCTACGAAAATCCCAATTGTTGGTAAAATCATTTAATACTGAAAAATCAGAAGATGAGATACCATTTAAAGTATATTATTTCGACAAGGAGAAAGGTCCATACCAAATGAACTATAGAGAGGATGGAGTTTTTCAGGAAAGTTTTGGTTCAGGATTTTTTGATATTGCATCACAACATGCTTTAGCCCTAATTAAAAAGACAAAATAATGGACAGAATTCCAATTTATAGCAATATCGAAAACATGGCAGAAGTGTTTTCATGGGAAAGAGATAGCAAAAATTTTGTCAATGTAAACCAAATGCTTGAACGAGAATCAGCAATAATATTTTGCGAATCAGAGGAGGAAGCTTTTGAAAACCCCTTATTTATAGAACTAGCTAAGGACTTAGCAACGGGAAACTTAGTGTTTGATTACAGGCAAGAACAAGAAGCATTTTTGTTTCCAAAATTTAAAACTAACCTTCAAGAACTCTTTTCGAATAAAAGCTCCGTTTTATGGTCAAATGATAGTGAACGAATTGAATTAGCAAAACAAAAAAATGGTCTATTACTTGCTGGGTTAGGCAATGAAATAGAAACTTACAATCAACTAAACCTAAACAGGGATATTTATTCTGGAAACAAGCTACTTACCATTGGTAAAAACTTTATAAATTATGAATCTTTATCTCAGTACATCCTACCATTTAGTGAAATAATAATTAATGAACCATATTTATTTTCACCGGAAGATAGAAGTTTTAATCTTCAAGATTATTTGAAAAACAATTTTGAAGAGCTTATTAAACAGCTATTCTCTAATGTTACAAACAAGGTTAATATTATAATTGGAACTACCATTCATGAACGAAATAAAGAAGAATCAGACTGGTGGGATGATGACGAAAAGAATTTCGATAAATTATATACGTATTGCAACGAATACCTAAAGTCTCAACTCGGTGGTGGAAAAAAGTTTAAGTTATGGTTTATAATTTCTCCCGAGAATAGAATGGCTAGACACGATAGGTACATTCTAACCAATTATCAATTCATAGATAGTCCATCTGGCCTAACTTACTTCAATGACAGAGGTGGCTTTATTAATCGAGGTGAGAGTTTGCATTTATATTCACTTTTAAATGATGACGCAAGAAAAACACATATTCCCAATGTGCTTAATAATTTCCAAACAAACGTTGTGAATAAAGTTATAGAGCAAAGTTCAGACAGAATCTACGGAACTGAAAACGGAAATTCTTACTTTTTAAAATTTGAAGATTAACCTATGCACAAACATTGCACACATTAAAACTATATTTGCATTGTCAACGAAACAAAAGAAATCGAATCAAAATATGAGCAACGAAACAAATAACAATAACAGCAAAGTAGAAGTAGGATTCATTTGGCAGATAACCAACGATGTGCTTTGGAATGCTTTCAAGAAAAATGAAATTGGTGATGTGCTGTTACCTTTCGTGGTTATCAGGCGTTTAGATTGTATATTGGAAGCTGTTAATGAAAAGGTTCGTACATCTTACAACAATTTTCAGGATAAGGTAGCAGAAGATAAACTCGACCCTATTTTACGAAAAGCAGCTGGAGGATTAAAATTCTATAATACATCAAAACATACTTTAATCTCACTGAAAGACGACCCACGTAATATTGAAATTAACTTCAACAATTACTTGAATGGCTTTAATCTCGATGTTCGCGATATTCTGGAAAATTTCCAATTCGATAAGATTGTAGCTCGTTTAATTAAAAACAAGTTGCTGTATGAAATGATTGACGCCATCTGCAAGGTGAATCTAAACACCGATAAGATTGACAACCATGGTATGGGTTACGTTTTTGAGGAACTAATTCGTATATCCAACGAACAGAGCAACGAAACGGCCGGGGAACACTTTACCCCGCGCGATGTAATTGCCTTGATGAATGCCATTGTATTTGCTCCTGAGAAAGAAGAACTAAGCCAGCCCGGTATTATTCGCACCATTTACGACCCTGCTTGTGGTACAGGAGGTATGGTGAACCTGGGGAAGAAATACATTACCGAAGAATTACTTGCCGACAGCGAGCACAAACCGACCCTAAAAACCTACGGGCAGGAAATTAACGAACAGTCTTTTGCCATTGCCAAGTCTGAAGCCCTAATTACAGGCGAAGAAGGGAACAACATAAAATACGGTAACTCTTTTTCCGAAGACCAGTTCGTGGGCAAGCATTTCCATTACATGATGGCGAATCCGCCATACGGCGTCACCTGGAAGAAAGACCAAAAGTTTATACAAAACGAAGCCTTAAACCCTTCAGGGCGTTTTTATGCCGGATTGCCACGTACCAGCGATGGTCAATTATTATTCGTGCAGCACATGATTTCAAAAATGGAGCGTGAAGGAAGCCGAATTGGTGTGGTTACCAACGGTTCTCCCCTGTTTACAGGCGATGCCGGGAGTGGGGAGAGCGAAATTCGTAAATGGATAATAGAAAACGATTGGTTAGAGTGTATTGTTGCCTTGCCCAAAGACTTGTTTTATAACACCGGTATCAATACCTACATTTGGTTTATTACCAACAAAAAAAGACCGGAACGCAAAGGCAAAGTACAACTGATTAATGCAGCAGCCCATATTGAAAAGGGAACCAACGGCAGTAAAAAGGTGGAGTACATTTTTGCCAATCCCATGAAAAAGAGTTTGGGTAACAAACGAAACAACATGGAGGAGCAATTTATCGCCAATATTACCGAAATCTACAACAACTTTGAAGAGGGTGACTATTGCAAAATATACGATAACGACCATTTTGGCTATTACCAATTAACCATAGAGCAACCATTATTAGATAAGAAAGGAAAAGTACAAACCGATAAAAAAGGCAACCCAAAACCAGATGGTAAAAAACGTGATAAAGAAAGTGTACCATTAACTGCCGATATTGAAGCCTATTTTAAAAAGGAAGTATTACCACATGTACCGGACGCATGGATAGACTTTGACAAAACACGCATTGGTTATGAAATTAACTTTACCAAGTATTTCTATCAGTATAAAGGTTTAGAACCTTCGGAGAAGATAAAAGAAGATATTGCTGTTTTGGAAAAAGATATCCACCTCTTATTAAAGGGATTATTGTCATAAACTATGAATGCAATATATCATAGCTTTCTTAACAATCAAAATAATCATAGTGCAAGACAATGAAGAAATACGAAAAATATAAAGATAGTGGTATTGAGTGGTTGGGTGAGATTCCGGAGCATTGGGATGTTGTTAAATTGAAATATGTAGTAGATTCAGTTGAAACTGGAAAAACGCCTTCTACTACCAATGAAAACTACTTTGAAAATGGTAATATTGAATGGTATAGCCCAGGTGACTTCACTTCACTAAAATTAGGAGACTCAAATAAAAAAATAACAGATTTAGCTGTTACAGAAAATAAACTTTCACTATATCCTAAAAACACAATATTGCTAGTCGGTATTGGTGCTACGCTTGGTAAAGTTGCACTAACGGATAGAGTTTGTTTCACTAATCAACAGATAAATGCCATTATTCCGTCTAATAAAATGAATCCTTATTTTGGACTTTATTATCTTGATTCGATAAAGGAGGAAATAAGAAATGAATCAAACGCTTCAACAATGGCAATATTAAATCAATCAAAAACAAAAGATTTAATTTTTATACTACCTCCGAAAAAAGAACAAACCGCCATTGCCTCTTTTCTCGACCACCTTACCACCCAAATAGACACCCTCATTGAGAAAAAAGAACAACTCATTGAAAAACTTAAACTGCAACGCCAGGCCATCATTAACGAGGCGGTTACCGGTCAGGTCGTTTGGAGTGAGAAAGAACAAAAAATGATTCCGCTTGCCCAGAGCGAAGTCAAAGGGAAAGATAGTGGCATCGAGTGGTTGGGTGAAATACCGGAGCATTGGGAGGTAAACTATATAAAAAGGGGCTTAAAACTTCTAACAGATTATGAAGCAAATGGAAGTTTCGATTCTATCAAAAAGAATGTGGAGTTTACTGATGATACTGGCTATGCTTGGTATGTGCGAGCAACAGACTTGGAAAACTCATTGTTTTTAAATGAAAATAATGTGCGCTGGGTGGATGACAAATCATATCAATTTTTACACAAAACTAAATTACATGGAGGTGAGCTTCTGGTTGCAAAAAGAGGAGAAATTGGAAAGGTATACTTAATGCCAGAAGTGGATATTAAAGCGACTTTAGCTCCCAACTTATATTTAGTAAGGTTAAATGAAAGGTTAGATTCTGAATTTACATGGTATTATTTTGAATCGGAAATAGGAAAAGGACAACTAAAACTTAAAAACCGTTCAACCACGATGGGGGCGCTCTATAAGGATGACTTTAAAGAAATATCAATAGTATTTCCTCCTATACAAGAGCAGATAAACATCCGTAAGGAATTGAAAATGAAATGTGAAAGATATTCTAATATCATTAACAAAATAGACCTTTCCATTGTTAAACTCAAACTCTATCGTCAATCCATTATTTCAGAAGCAGTAACGGGTAAAATTGATGTTAGGGATTGGGAAAGTGTCTGAACTGTGATTTTTGTGATTAAATGATTGGCTATGATTAATAAGGATTATAAACACAGTGAACTGACCGGCAAAATAATTGGATGTGCTATGAAAGTACATGCAGCCATAGGGAATGGGTTTCAGGAAGTAATCTATCAGCGGGCTCTGGCCATAGAAATGACTGACGAAGGTATTCCCTATAGCAGGGAATATGAAATGCCTGTTTATTATAAAAATCAACAGATAGGAACACGTAGGGTTGACTTTTTAGTGAAAGAAGTAATTTCCGTTGAACTAAAAGCAATTACGATATTAGAAGATGTTCATTTAGCCCAAGCCATAAATTACTTGGAGGCTTACGATTTAGAAGTTGGCTTATTGATTAACTTTGGAGCCAAAAGCCTACAATTTAAACGAATAGCAAATAAAAAGTTCAAACAAAAATATCAAGGAAATCTTAAAATTAAATAAATCATAGTTCAGACAACTAACTAAAGGTTCAGACGATTATGGACAAAAACTTAACCAATTCGGGCATTACCCGACAAAATATACTCAATAATAAATACGCCCTCCAGGAAATACAAAAAGCGGTGGGTGTTACGGGTGTATTGTTTGAACAAGAATATCGTTTCACAAAAAAACAGGTAGCCGATTTCTTTGAAGTAAGTGAACGAACCATTGATAATTATTTAGAAAAACACCAGAAGGAAATCGAAAAGAACGGTTACGTAGTGCTACGAGGTAAATCGCTGATTGACTACAAATTAGTATATACAAAAACATTTGGTAACGAAACGGATTTCGTGACCAAATCAACAGTACTTGGCATTTTCAATTTCAGGGCGTTTTTAAATATCGCTATGTTGTTAACAACCAGCGACAAAGCGAAGGAATTACGGAGTGTAATCCTCGACATTGTTATAGATACCATCAACAAACGCACAGGAGGTAATACCAAATACATCAATCAGCGCGACGAAGAATTTGTGGTTAACTTGTTAAAAGGCGAAGATTACCGGAAAGAGTTTACCGATGCGTTACGCGATTATGTAGATATGGGGCCGTTCAAATACATGGTATATACTGATAAAATCTACAATAGCATCTTTAAAGAAAACTCAAAAGAGTATCGAAAAATACTAAAGCTAGAGGCAAAGGAAAATGTACGTCATACCATGTACAGCGAGGTATTGGATATCATTTCGAGCTACGAAACAGGCTTTGCCGATATTCTTAAAAACAAATCCTTAGAGCTGGGGCGAAAGTTGACCTCTTTTGAAACGGATAACCTTTTTAAAAAGTTTGAAGGACTAAAATTGTGGGAGCCTTTGCGCGAAAAAGCACGAGTAAAAATGGCAAGTCGTGATATGCATTTCCGTGATGCCATTCACCAAAATTTGAAAGAATACATCGGAGCAGTCACAAGCGAAGATTTTGAAAAATTCCTTGGTGAAAAAAGTATGGAACTCGATAAAAGGTTGGACGAATATAAAGATGCGCTGAAACGTTTAAAAGAGAGGGATTAGGTATGGTCATTTATATTCCTTTCGAACAGGCAAAAGAAGTGCACATAAAAACTGTGGAAAAAAGTGGTGGTGGCAGTTATAAAGCAATCAATATCGGATATCTTGAAATGGTTTTAGACCATATTCAAAACGACCTTTATTATCCTGAGTTTATCGATAAGCTTACACATCTAATTTGGTCGATTAATAAAAACCATGCCTTTTCGGATGGTAACAAGCGCCTATCAATAACACTCGCTTTACAGTTTCTGTCACTTAATGGTTATTTGTATTGCATTAAGCGGTTTTTATACGAAATGGAAAATATCAGTTATCATTTAGCTGCCGGAAGAATAAAGAAGGAATTACTTTACAAATTAGTTGGCTCATTTTTAGAAAATGAGGAGGATTTTTCGGAAGATTTAAAATTTGAATTGTTTATGGCAATTGAAGGAAATAATATAGGTTTTGACGAAGACGAATAATTATGGCAACAGGAACAAAAGAAATACATTTTGAAGCACATATCGAAAATTACCTTGTTAATGAGGTAAAGGAGTACCATGTGGTTTCTCCTACCGAATATAATAAAGAGTTATGTGTAATCCCGAGCGAGATTATTGCGTTTGTAAAAGATACACAACCTGAAAAATACAAGGCTCTGAAAGAACAATATGGTGACCATGTGGATACACAAATTGTAAACAATATTGCCCGTAATTTGAGTAAAAACAAAACGCTGCATGTGCTTCATAACAAGGTAAAAGACCGTGGTCAGGCTTTGGATATGGTCTATTATCAACCGGCCAATAACAAAACACCTGAGCATGAAACCTGGTACAAAAAAAATCGTTTAGCCATTGTTCGCCAATTGCAATACTCCAACAGAAACACCAACGAAATTGATATTGTACTCTTTATCAATGGTATTCCGGTGGTTACCATGGAGCTAAAGAATGCGCTAACGGGGCAAAACCACCACAATGCGGTCAAGCAGTATATGAAAGACCGCAATCCGAAAGGAGAAGCTTTCCTGGAATTTAAGCGCTGTCTGGTACATTTTGCCGTAGGCACTGAAAAGGTGTTTATGACGACCCAGTTAAAAGGTGATTCCACTTTTTTTCTACCTTTTAATCAAGGTCTGGAAAATAGTAATGCCAATGGTTTTGCTACTTCTTATCTATGGGAAGATGTATTGCGTAAAGAATCTTTATTGGATTTAATACAAAACTTCATCAGCGTTCAAACCGATAAGGAAACATACTACGATGAAAAAACCTTAGCCTTAAAAGAAAAAAAATCTACGAAGCTTTTATTTCCACGTTTCCATCAACGCAGAATTGTTAACCGTATGATCGAAGCGGTTCGCAAAGAGGGTGTGGGAGGTAAATATTTAGGGCAGCATTCGGCAGGTTCAGGAAAATCGAACAGTATTACTTGGTTGGCATATCGTTTATCGGGATTGTATCAAAATTACACCGATAATAAAGCCTTATTTGATTCTACGATTGTCGTAACCGACCGCAGGGTGTTAGATAAACAGATTCAGGAAAACATTCGACAATTGGATGATACGCCTGGTGTAGTAGCTTATATCGATGAAAGAAAAACAAGTCAGGACCTAAAACAGGCCATACTGGATGGGAAACGGATTATTGTAACCACTTTACAAAAGTTTCCTGTTATTTCGGAAGCAATCGCTAAGCTACCCAATAAAAACTATGCAGTAATTATTGATGAGGCACACAGCTCGCAATCGGGCGATGCTGCCGGACATTTGCGCAAGTCGTTGTCTTTGGAAGTTGCTGAGGAATTGGAATCAAAACATAAGGATTTAGACGAGATAATCGCTGACGAAATAAAGAGCAAAGGCGTGCAAAAAAACATCTCCTTTTTTGCGTTTACAGCTACGCCAAAACCTAAAACCATTGAGTTGTTTGGTACGGTAAGGGAAGATGGTACAAAAGAACCTTTTGATATTTATTCGATGGAACAAGCCATCAAAGAAGGTTTTATATTGGATGTACTTAAAAACTACACTTCATTTAAGCGTTATTACAAAATAGTAAAGCGAAGCGAAATACCTGATAAGGAATATGAGAAAAAGAAAACGGTGAAGTTATTGGGCTCTTATGTGGATTTACAAGACCATGCCATCGAAAAGAAAGCACGAATAATGATTGAACATTTTGTGGCACAAACGCAAAACGAAATTCAAGGTAAAGCAAGAGGAATGTTGGTAACTCGTTCTCGTTTACATGCCGTACGTTTTAAGCGTAAGTTCGATGATATCATGCGCGAAATGAAGTTGCCTTACAGTGCATTGGTAGCATTCTCGGGCACGGTTAAAGATGATGAAACCGGCGAAGACTGCACCGAAACGAACATGAACAATCTACAAGGAAAAATTAGCATACCAGAAGCCTTGAAATTACCAAAGTATCGCTTGCTGATTGTTGCTAATAAATTCCAAACGGGCTTTGATGAACCTCTGTTACACACCATGTTTGTGGATAAAAAACTGGGGGGTACAAGTACCGTTCAAACTTTGAGTCGTTTGAATAGAACAACCAAAGGAAAAGATTCAACTATGGTGCTTGATTTTGTAAATGACCCGGAATTGGTGCAGGAAGATTTTCAAAAGTTTTATGGAAAAAACTATATGGAAGAAGAACACCAAACAGACCCAAATGCTTTGTATGATGTTCAAAACAAAATAGATGCTTACAACTTGTTGTACGAAAACGAAATTGATGCTTTTGCTAAAATATTTTTCCGTAAAGGTGATAACTATGAGAAATTACAGCCCATCTTAAATGAGGTTTGTCGCAGGTATTTGGATGAATTAGATGAAGACCAGCAAACAGCCTTTAAAGGCGATGCAAAATCATTTGTTAAGCTTTATCGCTTTTTAAGGGGTATTATCACTTTTAGTGATATAGAATTGGAGAAGTATTACGTTTTCCTAACTGCATTAATAAAGAAGTTGCCATATGTTAAATCAGGTATGCCATTGGATGTATTGGGCGAAATTGAATTACATAGCTATAAAATACAGCATAAGTATACAACGGATTTGAGCTTAGTTGCAGAAGATGGTGAGATGTATGGGCTGACACCAGGTGGAGGTGGTCAGAAGCCAGAAGAAGAATACGACCTGTTAACCCACATTATTAAAGTCCTTAACGAAACTTTTGGTTTGGATTTAACCGATGATGATAGGGTAGATTTTGAGAAGATGAAAAATAGTATCTATTCTAATGAGGATTTAATGAGTTTCTTTAACACTCATAATACGAAGGATAATATTCAGGAAAAATTCAATGAAGAAATTGATGGTGAGTTGCTCAACTTCATCAATACCAAACTTGAATTTTATAATAAACTGTCCGAAGACCGTGCCAATACCATGTTTAAACGTTTGTGGTTTAATGAGCTTTATGATACGAAAGTTAGGGGGATTGCTAAATAAGCAAACTTTATTATTAAAAATAGTTACATGAAAGTACTTGGAATTGAGATAAAAGGAAATAGTGCCATTTTTTGTGCTCTTGAGAAGAATGGTGCAATAAATGATTTGACAGGAAAAATGACTAAGTTGGAACTTAAAGATGATGAAAATTCAGAAGAAGTACATGAGTTCATTGATATTATTCATTCTCACTTCGACAATATGCAATTCGATAAAATTGCAATATTAAAGCGTCCCAAAAGTCTGAAAGCTAAATTTCCTCCATCCCCAATTTCATTTAAACTTGAAGGATTAATACAAACCTATAAAGCAGCAGAAATTAATTTTATTGCACCTCAAACAATTAGAGCCTATTTTAAAAAACACAAAAATAGCTTTAAACCAAAATACGGTTATCAATCAGCTTCTTCTGAATTAGCAATTTATCTATTAGACAAATGATTAAGGATACAAATGTAGATGAGCCAATAAAAGAATTTGTAAGGTTCCAAGAAGATGTTGATATAGACCGTTATTCAGATATAGGAGCAAATGGTGATTTGTATTTTGGCACACGCAAAATTCTTAATGACAGGGTTGCTTTGAAGTTTTATTTTTACAATTCGCATATTTCTTCCCACCAAGAGCCTTTGCTACTTAAAGAGGTTAAACACGAAAATATTTTAGAAATATATGATGCAAAAATTATTAATGAGCAATATGCTTATTTTCTAACTCCTGAAATTAACGGAGGTGATTTGCAAAAATTTATTAATACAAATATAATTTCAACAGCTACTGCTGTATCTATTACACAAGGAATATTAAAAGGTCTTTCTGAATTACATAAGAACACGAATGATTTTGTTCATCGAGACTTAAAGCCTAACAATATTTTAATTGATAAATACAGTTTACAGCCATTCATTGCTGACTTTGGATCTATTAAAAAGATACCAGAAGCAAGCGAATCAGTAGTTGCATCTAAAAGCACATTCATCTACAAACCTTATGAATCAATTATTGACGGCGAGTATTATAAACAATCTGACATATATCAGGTTGGAGTTATATTATTTCAATTACTAGGTGGTTCTTTTCCGCTTGCAGCAGCTGATTGGTTATCCGATAGACAGAAAAACAAATTAAATAAGATTTCAGGAAATTTTGAACAATGGCAATTCATCGAAGAGTGCATTAATCAGAAGATTGTAAAGTCAAAACTTTTGGATTTCAACACTCTACCGCAATACATATCAAAAAAACTCAAAGGTATTATTAGGATTGCCACCAATGCTGATAAGGATAAAAGATATCAAACTTGTGCAGAATTCTTAAAAGCATTATTTGATTATCAAAAATCTGCAAAAGACTGGTGGATTGATGACGATGTTATTTTTGCAAATGGAAAAGGAAAACAAACATTTAAAATATATAAAGACAAAAAGGGGTATGTCTTGGAAGTAAGAAAAAATGGTAATGCATGGCGGAGAGACAATAAGCATACAGGAAGATTAAAGGATATAATTGAAAAACTGCAATAAATATCATTTCATCATATAATTTTAAAGTCGGTACACCACCGACTTTTTTTGTACCCTCCACCAAAAAATAACCAAATCCAACCAATCACGGCAAACCCTAACCAAATACAGCCAATCCCCCACGTTAAGCCTGCTATATGTTTGTTTCCATTATGGAAGCAAGCACTACTCGTACCGATACATCGGTAAAGAAAATACTAGGCACATTAGCAGTTGTTGCAGCCCTTGGCGG
>JBFHKL010000088.1:0-13650 GCA_041595375.1 Saccharicrinis sp. | reverse complement strand
AGTTGCAACATTGGTGTTTGAACTTGAATAACTGAGCTCTAAACCGGAACTAGCAGTGGCTCCAGGATCTAAATCTGAACTGGTAGTAACTTGATACGGAAGGGTAAAGAAACTAATTGTTTGGTCTTCCTTTATTGTTCCGGATTTTGTAAGTGTGAAATTGTTGAGTTTAAAAGACTCAGAAACGCCACTAAAAGATATTTTTAAACTTTGTACTCCTTTATTTATAACCACGTTATCTGCGATGGTATAATCTTGCCAATCTGTGTTTCCTGTTGAATTAGGCGTTCCAAAAGGAATATCCAAATCACTTGTACTATCTTCTCCGTCAAAACTAAATTTCATTTTTCCTCCAGTTTGAGAGGATGCATAGTTGATAGAAATGCTATAATATGCTGTTTCAGGAATGTAAATAGTGTAAGTAAGCCATTCTTCGGATTCTATTGAACTGAGGTTATAACCGCCCTCATCACATACTTCAATGTCCACGTCTTGATCATTCCGATACTCGCCACCTGCATTGCCCGAACTTTTATCATAATAAATACGATCTTCTCCACTAATTGGGTCGTAATCAAAATTCTCGGCTTCTATGGCTCCAGATATTGTGTTCATAGCATATTCGGGTAAGCCATCTGTATCAAAACCACTAATTGGATCACCATAGCAGTAATCAGGACGACGTGCTGTAAGTGCTCCCCAGCCAAGCGCGTCATTTGACCAACCTGCTTCTTCGTATCCAGAGAGTTCTATGGCCTTGTCACGGGCTCGGGTAGTCCATTTTACTTCGTCGTCGCTTTTAAGTCCTCTGCCAATGTAGTGTGCAACAGGCATTTCAAATACATTCCTAATGCCACTGAATTCACCTCTTCCATCAGGATTGATGGCTTTAGAGTACCAACGGCCAGTTCTGTCCATTCCTTCCTTAAATTCACCCGAAGAAACCCTTGGTTCCCACGAGCTTGTTTGGTCATCGTAAGTCTCTATGTAAGATACATTGTATCGCATATTGAACTCAAGTCCCAATAGAAGTCTATCATCTTCAAAAGAATAAAGATCGTCTCCCTGGTTCCAAGCCATCTCAGCCATCGACGTAAGGAGTCCTATCCCAAAGGCGGTGTGTTGTTGGTCTCTTGAGCTTTCTTGACATTGACCATTTTCCCAGATGTAGTTAGTCATTACTTCATTGTATCCATAATCAGCCTCAGTATATCCCCTAGTAATACTGTAGGTATCTGAATAATCTGTGGAGCTTGTTATTTCGTCACTTGTATTTGGACCTGAGGGATAGGCTAGGTCGTCAGATCTATGTGCTAAACCTTTAATGTAGTTTAGTGCTCTGTCGTACATAATCTCATTGTCCAAGAATATGCCCATGGCCATTACGGTTCTCCAACCTGATAATCCTTGATTTCCATGTCTGACAGGGTCTCCTTGGTACGACATCCAATAGAATGTTGTATTTTCAGTTGGTTCTTCAGTAGTAGAGTATCCTGGATAGACTAACATATCCTGAAATGCTTGGATATCCGAATCCGACCATCCATCATAGGTATTTTTAATCAGTTCAGCAGCTTCTATCATTATGTAACCAACTCCTCCACTAAGCGCATCGGTTCCTCCGCTGGTAACTGATGTGAGGTTTTTCCAGGCATTGAATATCTCTACAGCTTTTTCGGCATGTGCCGATTCGCCGGTAACATACCATCTTATTGCATTGTAGTACGCAGCTCGTATATCGCTATTCCAGGCACTGTAGTTGGTGCCATCATCTCTACCTAGTTCGGTAAAGCTTTCGTCGCCCTGAACAGTATAGTCAGAGCTTGATTTAGAATCAGCAACCATTTCCTGATAAGAAGAATACCATGGATCTATTTGTGCTTCTATCATGTATTTCATTCTATCTAAATCACTTAATTTATGTGTGATACCAGGATGAATAAATTGAGCATTTATTGAATTCGTATAGAATAGCATGAATGCCAGTCCTATAAGTACTTGTGATACTGTTTTTTTTGTGCTTTTTTTCATTTTTGTAGATGTTGTAAATTTATTTTTTCTTAGATGTTTTGATAAAATTTTTATAATGCAAATTAGTTTTAAAAAATGCTTTATTATCAGGTTATTAGACCACAAAATAGGTTGTATGTTGCATAAATGATTAGATGTTACTTTGGGGAGTTATTGATTATGATGTTAAGGCAGGGGTGAGTGTTGTTCATTAAATATGTTAAAGTAGGAGCGAGGGTGTTTTTTATGATTTTTTCAAAAGAAGAAAGTGTTGCATTGAAAAAAAACGTGAGGATAAAAGTGAATTGGGATGTGATTAAAAAAAATAAGCTAATAGTTGTAATTATTTAGTAGGAGGATCATTTAGTACTGAAAAATGCAACATATTTTCTATTTTTTGGGTTGAAGATGCTATGTTTTCCATATTTAGGCAGGTATATTTGTGCAGAATTAAATATTGAAAAGTAATGAAGAATAGACTAATATTGTTTTTGTTGATGCTGATTTCAATTCGGATTTCTGCATCTAATGTTGACACTTTATGGGTCGAAAGTCAATCGATGCACAAATCTTTACCTAACTTGGTTATTACACCAGATATTTATGAATCTTCGAAAGATGATTTTCCTGTATTATATCTTTTGCATGGCGCAGGAGGAGATTGTTATGATTGGTTAAAGAAAGTCCCTCATTTAAGAGAGTATGTTGATACCTATCATTTTATCATCGTTTGTCCCGATGGAGGAAAGACCAGTTGGTATTTCGATAGTGCGATTGATGAAACCATGCAATATGAAACTTACGTCACCAAAGAGCTTTTAAAGGCTGTGGATAATAATTACCGCTCAATTAAGGATCGTTCAGGACGTGCTATTTCAGGTTTAAGTATGGGTGGTCATGGGGCTTTCTATCTTTCGTTTAAGCATCAGGATATTTATGGTGCTGCCGGAAGCACCAGTGGAGGCCTGGATATTTGTCCTTTCCCCTTAAACTGGGATATTGCTAAACGACTGGGTAACTATGCTGAAAACAAGGCCCGTTGGGAAAATAATACTATTGCAAATATGATTTATTTGCTGAATGGCTCAGATCTAAAACTCATTTTTGATTGCGGTATTGATGATTTCTTTTACGATGCGAATAAACGAGTACATCAAAAATTATTGGAAAGGAATATCCCTCATGATTATACAGAAAGACCAGGAAAGCATAACAATAGTTATTGGGCTAATTCCATAAAATATCAACTGCTATTTTTCTACGACTTCTTTCAAGCCCAAAACTAAGCATCTAACCTTATAATTAAGTGTATATAATGAGATCTGTTATTCATCTTCTTTTAGGATTATTCCTTTGTTCAAGTTGTTCGCATCAGCCTAAGATTAAAATAGAGCAACATGCTCATCCTTATTTGTTTGCTAAAGATCAGGATCGATCAGAAATATTATCAAAAATAGAAAAACAGGACTGGGCAAAACAGTCCTGGGAAAAATTAGTAGATGACATTGATCCTTATGTCATTCGTCATCAAGAACATCCAGACTGGATTGTATCACGATTGGCCATGTATTGGAAAGAGGGCGAAAGGTATACTCAGTGTTACATCAAAAATCAGAACTGGGATTATGGTGAGGGGAATGCTCCGGTTCCAACGGTTCGTTTACCGGGAATGCGCACCTGGAATAACTATTTGAATGTTCCTTTGGAAGATCGCATTCCTTATAACGAAACGGGAGATATGTTGGGGGTTGACCGCTCCAGTGATAATCAAACACCAGTATTGGTTTCCTATAAGGAATCAGGACATATGATTGCTCAGAATAATAGAGAAATACTCGAATTGGCAGAGAAAGCATCATTTGTCTATTGGTTAACTAAAGATGAGAAATATGCCAAGTTCTCCGCTGATATTTTCTGGACCTGGTTGTTGGGAACTTATTATATGCAACCACCTCTTGATCCTGAAAAATCAACCAATGGTCCGGGAGGCTATCTGCCAGGAGGTATTATGGGATACTACGATTACGAACAGATACACGATGATCTGCAAAAATATGGGGCTGTTACCTACGATTTTTTATACGATTATTTACATACCCATCCTCATCAATATTTGTCTGAGATAGATGAAAATGTGACCGAAGTAGCAGGAACTGTATTTAAGCGTTTTATTGAGCTGGGACTTGTCAGAGGAGGTAAGCTGGGGAATTGGAATGTGAATGGTTTTAAAAATATTGTACCATCGATATTGGTATTAGAATCGGATGATTTTTACCACGATAAAAAAGGAAAAGATTATTACATTCCCTATTATACCGAGATCACTACCGATTATCACGAGGCCTTACCGGACTTTATAAAAAACTTTAATGCCAAAACAGGGCTTTGGCCAGAAGCGCCGGGTTATGCTTCGGGTATGATTTCGGCTGTGTTGGATATTGGTATCCCTTTGTATAACGCGGGGATTAATACGATCTCCAATCCTCTTTTACAAAAAGCGGCTATGGGTAATTTGGGTTGGCTCGATGCTCGTGGTAACCTCGTGGTATTTGGCGATATGCGTGGGGGACCTATCAGTATGTCTGTATTTGAGCGTTTGCTGACTTATTATACTAACGAAGGCCAAAAAGACAATGCAAAAAAAATGGCTACGGTCATTCGTAAAGGAATAAAGTCGGGCCAATATAGCCGTGAAGATGCTGATTGGCTTGGACTTTGCTTATATAAAACGCTTCCCGAATCAGGAAGTGAGTTGCCTTTTCAGCGTTCAGCTTATTCTGAGCATCATCGTCATCTGATTATGAAAAATGGCAACAGCGAGGAGAATGGTTTGATGTTTACCTTGTATGGCGGTAAAAAAGGTGGTCATCTGACAGAAAATGGCTTGTCGATGCAGTTTTATGGTAAGGGATATGCTCTGGCTCCGGATGCTTCTGCCTATGAGTCATACTGGTCGGATGATGCAAAGTATCATAGGAGTATCACCGGTTCAAATACTATTTTACCCGGCTATGAGGTGGGCGATATTGTTATTGAAGCCATGGATCCTGCAGTGGATACCTCGGGTTTTTACAATACTAAAGAAACATCACCTTCTTGTTCTTTTGCAGATGTGTCTGCCGATGAAAAACGCAGAACAGTGGCCATGATCCGAACCTCTGAGACTTCTGGCTATTATGTGGATATTTTCCGCTCTGATCAAGCGGATAATGATTATTTGCAACATATTGTGGGTAATACGGCTATTTTTAAGGAAACATCAGGTAAGGAGATTAGCCTAAAGAAAACAGATAGTCTGAGTACAAAGTATGCTAAAGGATATGCTTTTTTTAAGAATCCAAGAAAAGCTCAGGTTTCTAATGATTTTTGTGCCACTTGGTCAGTTACTGATGTTACACCGGCTTATCATGTGGATATGTGGATGATGGGACAAAATAACCGTGAAGTTTACCTGGTTGATGCACCTCCTTCTACCTTACGCAGCGATTTGACACCCGGAGGAGTGAATAAGAGTCCACAAACTACACTTGCCATGATTCTTCGCCAAACAAATAACAATGCTAAAAAGCACCCTTTTGTTGCAGTTTATGAATCGTACAATGAAGGTGAAAAATCAATTAAAGAAATCTCAAAAATTGCTGATGGTGATCATTTTGTTTGTGTAGCTGTAGAATCAAAAACAAAAGGAAAGCAAACCATCCTTCATGCCATTGACGATAAGATATATCAGCCAGCAGAAGGCATTGATTTTCAGGGAACCTTTGCTATCGCTTCGCAAAATAACAATGCTTTTGAATATCTATATTTAGGAAAAGGAAAGCAGTTGACGCTTGGCGCTTATCAAATAAAAGCACTTGATGAAGCCGTGACAGCCGAATTGCGCCTGGTAAATGGTAAGTACTATTATTCATCAGACAAAGCGGTGCTTATTAAATTAGACAAAGAAGAGGCAAAAGAATATCCTGCAGGAAATAACGTTGTTATAAATTAAAGTGGTCCTCTTTATAAAAGAGCTAAAACGCGTGGTAATATAATTGTAGTTACTTTTAATCATGTAGCTTTAGGTTTGATGGTAGGAAGTAAAGAGCTTAATAAGGACACCAAAGAAGTTAAGGAGCCATTAAGGTGGTTTGAAATAGCTGGTAAAGATGGAATATGGAAACCTGCAGAGGTCCATATCATAGCCAACAATAAAATTGAAGTTTATCATTCAGCCATAGAAAATCCGGTGTATGTACGCTATGCCTGATTGTGGAATCCTGAAGGTGCTAATTTGTACAATAAGGAAGGCTTGCCGGCAGCTGTTTTTTACAACAAATACCGCTTTATAATTAAATAAGCCTTATTTAATGTTGGCATAATGCCGATTGCCTGTTCCGAAGGATTTTGGAATAATAATGCTTGATCTTTTCAATAGAAACAAAGATATAGCTCACTTGATTTTACAATTGGTATTACTGTGTATAAACGAGTTTATACAATATTCCCCTCATTGTGCAGAAAAAGCAACATTAAATTCTTATGCTCACTTAGAATATTAGGATATTCAATTTAAATATTATACGTTAGTCACAGCTATGAATACGAGAGCTATTTTTTCTTGTAATTTAGGAGGGATAAGTAATTGACATATTGGTTTAGCCAACTTAGGCTATTACAAATGAACTTTTTTCTTTTAAAAACGATTCTTGTACTCATATTCAAACACCACAGAAAATAGAAGTATCTGATTTTTAGGACCTGAATGGTGGGATTAGTATTAGAAACTAAATATCTGGCTGATTATGGCACGTTTTTTAAAAAGCAGAGCAAAAGCAAAAGGGGCAGCTCCCGGTAGTTTAATTTTTATGGGCCAACAGAAAATGGAATCCACTAAAATTAGGCTCCTTAGATATTCCGAAAATATGACCTCGGAAAGTGAATATAACTCCATTGAAGAAGCACTTAATAACATTGATGAGAATCAGGTTAATTGGTTAAATATTGATGGGATACATGATATTGATGTAATTCAAAAAATAGGAAAACAATTAAATATATCCCCCTTAGCCCTCGAAAATGTATTAAACACCGGACAACGCTCTAAGTTTTTCGAAGACAAAGAATCCATAACTTTAATCACTAAAGCAGTTTATTACAATACTGAAGAGAATAAGATTAGCGTTGAACAGATTTCGTTTGTATTATTTCAAAATGTGCTTATTAGTTTTCAGGAAAAAAATGGTGATCATTTTGAGCCTGTCCGAAATAGGATAAGAAATGGTATGGGACGTATTAGGAAAGCAACAACGGATTATCTTTTGTATGCATTAATAGATAGTTTGGTAGACAATTATCTGATCAATTTAGAGCAGATTGGTGAAAAAATTGAAGCTTTGGAAGCTAAACTAGCCGATCCTAACAAAGAAATAAGCACCAAACTATTTCAATATAAAACAGAGATTTCCTACTTCAGAAAGACGATCAAACCGTTAAAGGAAGTCTTAACTCGTTTATTGAGGTCTAAAACAGAGTTGATTAGAGAAGAGAATTTAATCTTTTATCAAGAATTATATGATATTGAAGAACAGTCGATTGAGGCTGTGGAGAACTATTTTAGTATGACCAATGACTTGCTCAATCTTTACAATACCAATATTAGTAATAAGGCAAATGAGGTAATGAAAGTTTTAACCATATTTGCATCTATTTTTATACCGCTTACTTTTATTGCCGGTATCTATGGAACTAACTTTGCTTACGTTCCTGAGTTGCAATTTAAAAACGCCTATTTTATCATGTGGGGGGTAATGGTCGCTGTGGCAGTCATGATGTTGTATTACTTTAAAAAGCATAAATGGTTCTAATATGAAACACCCATGTAAAAGGCCTGATACACTGAAAGGTGAATGCTATTTAAGTGTTACATATGACCATTAGAAATCAAATTTAAACACATGCATGATTTATTTATTTGGTTAGGAATTTTTTTTTGCGTGACGCAATCGGCGATGTTTTCAGGATTGAATTTGGCGTTTTTCAGTTTTACCCGCCTTCGTCTTGAGATTGAAGCAGAGAGTGCATCCCACAAAGCTGCTAGCAAAGTGTTAGACATGCGTAAGGATTCGAACTTTCTTTTAACGACTATACTTTGGGGGAATGTAGGTATCAATGTGTTGTTGACTTTACTTTCTGATTCTGTCATGGCAGGGATTGCCTCTTTTTTATTTTCAACGGTGATCATTACCTTATTTGGGGAGATTGGTCCGCAAGCTTACTTTTCCAGAAATTCACTAAAGATGGCCTCTTTATTAGCTCCTGTTTTGAAACTATACCAGATCATTCTTTTTCCGGTAGCCAAACCAAGTGCATTACTATTAGATGCCTGGCTAGGTAAAGAATCGATTGAGTTTTTTAAAGAAAGTAAAATTAAACTTTTGTTACAAAAGCATGTAGAAGACTCAGGGAGTGAGATTGATAAAACAGAAGGACTTGGAGCAATCAACTTTCTTTCGTTAGATGATATTTTAGTCAGTAAGGAAGGAGAGCCTTTGAATCCTAAGAGTATTTTTCCGATTCAACATGAGAATGGTTTTCCTATATTTCCCAAATTTACTAAGCTACATCATGATTTATTTTTACGAAAAATAAATGAATCAAAAGAAAAATGGGTGGTTTTTATCGATGAAAATTTGAATCCAAGCTATGTGATGGATGCTGATGGTTTTTTAAGAGCTGCAATGTTTGATGACACAACGCCCAATCCTGGAGATTTTATACACAAGCCAGTTATTATTACAGATAGCAATTTAAAGCTCGGAGACATTATTAATCTCTTAAACTTTTTACCCGAACATCATGAAGATGATGTGATTGATAATGATGTGATTTTGCTCTGGAGCGATGTGAAACATGTTATTACAGGAGCGGATATTTTAGGACGGCTGTTAAGAGGGATCGTAACAAAACAATAGATGCATATTTACCCCTTTTTATGTTTGGGTATAATGACAAGAGTTCGATTTATTAAATAGTTGTCAGTGTTAAACAATATCCTTACAGATAATACTTTACGATTTATATTATTTGCAACATAAATTACAAACAAATAAGATTACTATAACATGGATACCACAGTAAAAAAAGAGATACTTATTAAGAAAGTATCTGGTGAGGAAGAAATATTTTCGGGCGATAAACTTGCTCGCTCCTTGTTAAATGCAGGGGCTGAAAATGAAACTGTAGTAAAAATTGTAGCCGATATTGAGAAATGGCTATCTCCGGGGATGTCTACTAAGGAAGTTTATTCTCGTGCATTTGCAATGCTGAGTAACGCAGATAAACCAACATCCTTACGTTATCGATTAAAACAGGCCATTTTAGAATTAGGTCCTACCGGTTTTCCTTTTGAAACCTTAATTGGCATTTTATTTCAACAGATGGGTTATGAAACAGAGGTAGGAGTTGTTTTACAGGGGAAATGTATAACCCACGAAATTGATGTTGTTGCCACAAACAATAAGGTTCAGCATTTTGTCGAGTGCAAATACCATAAAGATCAGGGCAAGCATGTTAATATTCAGGTGCCATTATATGTTCGTTCCAGAATGGATGATATTATTAGTGTACGTAAGCAAATGAATCAATACAGAAAATTCGACTTTAAAGCCTGGGTAATTACAAACACGCGTTTATCTAATGATTCTATTAAATATGGCACCTGTAACGATTTAAATTTATTGGCCTGGAATTATCCTGTAAATAATGGATTAAAACACCTCATTGAAAAGTATAAATTGTATCCTATTACCATATTAAAAGAACTAACTGTTGAGGATAAACAACTTTTGCTGAACAAGGGAATTGTAAGCTGTTTACAGTTATTAGAAAATACCAGTTGTTTGAATGATGTAAAGAATGAAAATAAGGATGCACTATTGAATGAAATTAATGAAATGTATAAGCAAAAACAAAACTCTTAATTTAATTACAAGTACACCTAGTAAACCCTAGAGTAGTGTTTTATTAGGCTTGCAAAACCAACAGGTGTATTTCTTTGTTATTTAATTTAGCATGTCATGCTGCATATTGTTTATGCCACGGCAGGTTATGCAGGTGCAGTAATGAGATGCTTATACGACCAATTTATATTTGTATCCATTGGATTGTTTATCAACAGAAAAACGATGAATACAAATGGGATGATGCAGAAGGGGCTTGGGTATTTAGCACAGAAGCCCTATGATTTTAATAATGATATTGAGTAAATGATACCTCAACGTAAAAATTTAAATATAAAGAAATGCCAAATACATCCTTGCCAAATCATAAAACAAAAATAGTAGCAACCATTGGCCCTGCTTCAGATTCGATTGAAATGTTGGAAAGCCTGATGCGGGCGGGAATGAATATTGCTCGGCTTAACTTTTCTCATGGCGATTTTTCTGATCATGCCCAGAGGATAGCACGTATCCGAGCGGCTCAAAAAGCCACAGGACTTCGTGTGGCTATTATGGCAGATTTACCTGGACCCAAAATGCGCCTGGGTAAGATTGCAATGGAACCTATTCAATTAGTCTACGGTGATCGCTTTACATTAACCAACGAAGACATCATAGGTGACCGTCAGCGCGTTTCGATGAGTTTTGAGCGCTTGCCTCAGGTTGTTAAAAAGGGAGACAGACTCTTTTTAAACGATGGCTTAGTACAACTCATTGTAGAAGAGATTACCGATACTGATGTGCATTGTACTGTGGCTGTTGGTGGTGAGTTAAGTTCAAGGAAAGGCCTTAACTTGCCGGGTATAAATCTTGGTATTAGTGCTTTTACAGAGCATGACCGTGCATGTCTTGAGTTTGCACTTGAAAATGGAGTAGATGCAGTGAGTCAATCATTTGTAGAAACAGCTGCCGATATTGAAAATGTGCGAAATGTAGCTCGTTCATTGGGTAAGCGTCCTTTTATTATAGCAAAAATAGAACGTGCCGATGCTTTGGATAATTTTGATGAGATACTCAAAGCCGCAGATGGCATCATGGTGGCTCGTGGTGATTTAGGCGTGGAGGTTCCCATTCAAAAAATGGCTATCATACAAAAACAGCTGATCAGTAAAAGCCGGATGGCAGGTAAACCTGTTATTACCGCTACGCAAATGTTGGAATCGATGACTATTAGTCGCCTACCAACGCGTGCTGAAGCAACTGATGTTGCCAATGCAATTTTAGATGGGACTGACTGTATCATGCTTTCTGGTGAGTCAGCAATGGGCAAATACCCCGAGGAATCTGTTAAGATGCTGGCGGATATTGCTTGTTACACCGAACAGCACCAACGTCCTGATAGGCATATTGATTTGAATGTTGTTTTAGATCCTCAACAAACGATTGATGGTGCCGTTGCGCTTTCATCTATAGTGGAGAATGCATTACGTACGGTGTCCTGTGCCAGTGTTTTTATTCCTACGCGAACCGGTAAAACGGCCCGGATGATTTCACGGTTTGCTCCTGAAGTATGGATCGTAGCTATAAGTCAAAGTCATCAAGTGTGCCAGGGACTTACTTTCTCCTATGGAGTTCATCCTGTTCAGCTTAGCCAGGAACCCGAAAATTGGTGTGAATTTGCCCAACCATGGCTGCATCAAAGAGATATCAAGGGATCATTTGCTTTGTTGGTAGCTGGCCCATCTTCTCATAAACCAGATGCTAATTATCGTATGGAATTTTTATCTATTCAGGAGAAAAAATAGGTGCTTTATATAAATTCACCCTATTGCCTTTTGCTTTTGATTCGGATTTTAAGTCAAAATCACGTTTTAATCAGAATGTCAAGTTAGAAACTGGAATGACACCTCTGGAATACAAAAAAATGCAAGTATCTAATAATTAATTCGTTAAACGAATATACTTGCAAGTATATACCCTTTATTTAAAAAGAAAGAGTTTGAACTTACAAGACAGAGCGCTTCATTTTAGATTAAAATCTACTTTTGAATATTCAATTAACCTTCAAAAGATAAAACGTATGATTACTAAAAACAGAATTAAACAAGTCTTCTTTTTTGCACTATTTAGTTTTGCCATTTTAATACTTGGATGTGATGACGATACAGATGTATCTGAAGATGCAACAGAGGAAACAACAGAACTTGATATAAGTTTTACATTAACCGATACAGAGCAAAGTGTTTTCTATGATAATGATGGCAACGAAATTTCAACACCTTTTGAAGGCGACGATTATTACGGTCAAGATGCACAGTTTACGGGAACGGATTTGAGCTATACCGACAATGATGATGGTACGGTTACCGATAACAACACAGGTTTAATGTGGCAACAAACACCTAATTATGATCGAATGGATTATTATGATGCCTTGGATTATGTAGACGAATTAAATACAGGTGATTATGATGACTGGCGTTTGCCGACGATCAAGGAGTTGTATTCATTGTTGTATTCAGACGGGAGTTTGGGAACTACGAGCAGTACGTCAATTCCTTATTTGGATACCGATTACTTTGACTTTGAGTACGATGAAAATATGTTGTACGCATCACAGTATTGGTCCAGTACCAAATATTTGATAGAAGGAGTACAAGACGATGGAAAAGAAGGAGCTTTTGGAATGAATTTCGCGGATGGTCATATTAAGGGCTATGGAACAGGATTATATTTCGAAAGTACAACAACTGTTGATGTCCCGGGGTGTTTTGTTCGTGCTGTGCGAGGAGAGGAAGATGTATATGGTGTAAATGACTATGTAGATAATGGCGATAGTACGGTTACCGACAGCTCAACAAACCTAATGTGGCAACAAGCCGACGATGGAAATACCTATAATTGGAAAGATGCTTTGGCCTATGCTTACAACAGTGAATTGGCAGGTTATACAGACTGGCGTTTACCGAATACAAAGGAACTGGAAAGTATTGTAGATTACGATGCTACATCTTTTCCTGCCATAGACAACGTTTTTACTTGTACCGAAATTACCGATGAAACAGATGATGGCACCAATGGTTATGGTTGGTATTGGTCTGGAACCACACACGGTGATTTTAAATATGCTGCCAACTACGTTTGTTTTGGTGCTGCCTGGAGTAAAGCAAGTAGCGATGCCACAGTTTATTATGACTGGCACGGAGCTGGTGCACAAAGGGCAGACCCAAAATCGGGTGATCCTTCAGATTATGATATGTCATCTGTAAATGCTACAGACTTGGTAAGGATAACTAATTTCGTTCGATTGGTTCGCGATGTTGATTAATTTTTAATCCATAAAACCAACTGTTTTGTTGACTTGCCATCATAATGGTCATTGATGAAAATAGGATAGCCTTGCAGATATATGGGGCAAGTGTAAGCTCCCCCGGCAGGGGGAGAGATATGGATTGCTTATGTTTTATATTCACAATAGAAACAAAAGGCCTTAAATAAACCGTATTTAAAGTTTTGTAAGTGTAAAATATCAACAAGTAGAGAGATATTTTATACTTACAAATAACTTTAAGGCATACATAAAACCAGCACCCTGCTTCATTCTCTCCCCTTTTTGAGGTGTAGGAGGGGGCTTATCTGTTACCGTCTGCCTTGCTGAGGCCGTGATTACAACAACAAGGTTTATCTCCTTTAACCTTTAGCCTTTTCTTCTTTACCCTTT
>JBFHKL010000087.1:0-13688 GCA_041595375.1 Saccharicrinis sp. | reverse complement strand
GGTTAGCCAATGCCGATACGCCAACCAAACGGAAAGTACTTATCAACAATAATATCCCCGACAGTAGTTTACTCAACAGCTTTGGAGGTAAACTAATCGCACAGATTACGCAGAATATGAACTTTGTGCTGGATATGAATGTATATGATTTTTTAATGCTTCATGCTCAAAGCCGCTTTATGGAAGATGCCACACAAAAAGTTGAAGAAGTCATTCTTTTGGCCAATGAACTTTCGGGCGAACCTTTTCTTCCGGAAACACCAGTCACCTTTTTAAGTGGTGGTCAATCGAGAGCTTTAATGATTGCCGATGTGGCCTGTATTGGGCAGGCTCCCATTGTTTTAATCGATGAAATTGAAAATGCAGGTGTGGATAAAAAAAACGCATTGGACCTACTGGTTCAAAAGGACAAGATCGTATTAATGGCTACTCATGATCCTTTACTTATACTACTGGCAGATCAACGTATTGTAATTAAAAATGGAGGAATGGATAAAATAATCAAAACAAATAATGAGGAAAAACAGTTTTACTCCAAACTTGAAGAACTGGATAACTCCATGCAAAAAGCCCGTAATTTTTTCAGGCTTGGAAACGAACTAACAAACACCAATACAATCATTTAAACACTAATCACCCCTGATAAAATTAAAAAGAGGCCAATTAATCTCCATAACTTCAATCCCAAAACAATGAACATCTGATTTTAGGTACTACAAATAAAAATATAATTAATTAAAGGAACTATGCCGATAGATACCGCAGAGGTTTTTTAATAAAAAACGACCAATGGAAACAGAAAAAACAAACTTGCTTAACATTCGTTTTTAAACTACACGCCGGCTCTTATTTCTCATTTTTACTATATTTGCGCCAGTTTCTGTAAAAGATTTATTTTGCAGGATTATAAAAATGAATATCATTTATAGGAATAACTTGTTTATCGTTCCCCTTACTTTCAACGAATTTCAAGGGTAAAGCAGCAATAACAATGCGTATTCGTATTTCATATTCATTAAAAATAAAACGAGCCATTAGACTATTATCATACTAAGATAATCATCTAATACTGGTAGGTTTCCAAGTGCATTTTGCAATTAGGGAACAAATGAAAAATAAATTAAAACACATGAAACGAGCCATGAGAAAGCTATTCTCACACAACTTATCCCAATTTATCGGGAGGGAAATGACTTTGATAGCGAGTTACATGTGGCCATTAAAAGAAAAATTATAGACACATGAAAGCATTTGTATTTCCGGGTCAGGGAGCCCAATTTGTAGGTATGGGAAAAGACCTGTACGAGAATTCAGCTGAAGCAAAAGAGTTATTCGAAAAAGCCAATGAAATATTAGGTTTCAGAATTACCGACCTCATGTTTGAAGGAACTGATGAAGACTTGAAACAAACTAAAGTTACCCAACCAGCCATATTTTTACACTCTGTTCTTCTAGCCAAATCAATGGGTGAAGATTTCAAACCAGAAATGGTTGCAGGACACTCTTTAGGAGAATTTAGCGCTTTAGTTGCAGCCGGTGCCATGTCCTTTGAAGATGGCTTAAAACTTGTTTCACAACGTGCCTTAGCCATGCAAAAAGCCTGTGAAGCAGAGCCTTCAACTATGGCAGCTATCATTGGTCTTGAAGATTCAGTAGTAGAAGAGGTTTGTAATAGTATTGACGAAGTTGTTGTTGCAGCCAACTACAACTGTCCTGGTCAGCTTGTGATTTCGGGATCTTTTGCCGGAATTGATCAAGCATGTGAAATATTAACTGAGAAAGGTGCCAAGAGAGCTCTTAAGCTTCCTGTTGGAGGTGCTTTCCACTCTCCGCTAATGGAACCTGCCAGACTAGAACTAGCTGCAGCCATTGAAGCAACAGAGATCAATACCCCAATTTGTCCTATATACCAAAATGTAAATGCAAAACCATTTACCGAGGCAGCTCAGATTAAAGAAAACCTGGTTGCTCAGCTAACTGGTGCAGTAAAATGGACGCAAACAGTTCAGAACATGATCGCAGATGGAGCCACCTCCTTTACTGAAGTAGGCCCAGGTAAAGCATTGCAAGGAATGATTAAAAAAGTTGACCGCAAAATAGAAGTTGCTGGCGTAAGTAGCTTGTAATTTTCTGATACAATAATAATTGAAACCCGGAGGATAAAAACCTCCGGGTTTTTTATTTCCATTTTATACCATTTCTGAACTCGAAATAAGCCTTTTAAAATGTTGGTATAATGCCGATAGCCTGTTCCGAAGGATTTCAGAATAATAACGATTGAGCTTTTTCAATGAAACGCAGATAAAGCTCATGTCATTATACAATCAGCATTACTTAAATACCTCTTCTTGTATTTAAAACACTTGAGTCGAAATCCCTAATTTCACCTTCCCAGGTCGTTTCCTCCCTCATTCAACTCTCAATTTGAAACTGTACATATGTTTGCATCGTAATAAAACAAAGCACTACCCATGCTTAAACCAAACAACTGACTATCGAAACACTAAGTAAACTAAAACAACACAATATGAAAACAAACCAATTTATTGCTTACCTAACAGTTGCAGCAATGTTATTAACAACTGCCTGTTCTGATGATTCCAGTTCAGATTCAGCGCCAGATCTACCTCCAATAGAAAGTTTAGCCATTAATTTCTCTGCGTTTACAGACAACTATACTGCCTCTACTGAACAAATGGAAGCTTTATCAACTACTGCAAGTTATGGAAGTTTTGCAAGCGCATACCTCACAGTAGCCGTATGGAACACCTTACTATATCAAACATTAATAGTACCCGTGATAGCTTACGAATACGCTTTTACTCAAACTCCCGTTAAAATAGACGACAGTACCTGGCAATGGTCGTATAATCTTGGTGAGAATTATACTGATTATTCTGCCATATTAACAGCAGAGGTATTAGATAGTACCGTGGAGTGGAAAATGAAGATTACCTACAATGGCACAGATGCTTATGCTGAGTTCCTATGGTTCGAAGGCAGCTCTCAAACAGACGGTTCTGCAGGTACCTGGACATTAAACCATAGTTATGAGTTCCAGGAGCCCGTAATTACATTAGACTGGGAAGCCAGTAGTGGAGAAATTAACAACACTGTTTATCAGTTTGTGCGCGAGTTGGATGACAACAGAGATGCTAATCCTTTTTATGGCAGTAACCTTGAATATGGTATCGATGAGGAATCGAATATCTACTATTATTATATCTATTATTACAATGAATATGTTGAAGATTTTGTAGACGTTGATATTGAGATGGACATAGATGATTCCTCAGGCAGAATAAAATCAACAAATTGGGACAGCGAATGGCATTGTTGGGATGCTACCTTTCAGGATATTGATTGTGAATAAAACTTCCCAACTAATAATTATCTGGCGGCTTTATTTTATATATACAGCCGCCTTTTCATCATAAAAAACACTACATCAAACACTTCATTTCACTATTAAACCCAACATTACACTAAGCGGAATTGTAGGATATTCACATTTTGGCTTGATGTAGAGCAATTGCTTTAACACATCTAAGTGCAATCTCTATAGAGGATACCCTAATATTGGATATGACTTAAAAAATACGGCCGAAACTTTATAAAATATTATCTCCTCGTAATTTTTCACTAACTATCTTTAAATCAGATTATATTTATAATCCAACATCCTCTCTAATGAAATAAGAAACTTCACTATTTCTTCACGCCATTCTTCTTCACCGATATCCTTATTTTTTGTAAGTTGATAAGCTGTTTCCTTTATTTCATCATCCATAACCGTGGCGGTCATTTGCTTATCTACAATTTCTATATATACAGAAAAAGATGGCAGATATCGATGGTTAAAGATAAACTTACCAGAAACAGGAATACCCATATTAAAAACACCTTTTGCCTCTACCTCCCCTTTTACATTATAATAAATAGCCTTTCCATCTTTTATACCATCCTTGTAAGAAAACACTCTTTGCATATTTCCATTAAGATCGTATTGTGTTTCTTGTGTTATCTCTGGATTCTCACTTTTATAAACGATCGAATAATCTAACTTTTCAAGACTCTCTGTTTTATATTTTTCGTATTTTATCAGTCCTCCTTTTTCATAAAAATATAATTTCTGCCCCTGGGTTTGAATGCCTTGCCATTTTTTGTTGTTTTTATAGGTAAGCACATACTCTTTGCCATCAAAATAATGTTTTTCCACTAAAACTATACCTTCCTGGTAAGAAACTACATACACAGGCTTCCCTGTATAATCATATGTATATTTATCACCATGTGCTTTACCATTTAAATAACTCTCTTTTTCTCTTATCACATTATTGGTATAGCTATAAAAAGTCCCTTCATATTTTTCTCCCTGCTTATAAACTCCTCTCGAAATTTCATTCCCTTCTGCATCATAAAAAATGGCTTCTCCTTCTTTCACCCCGTTTTCATATGGTATGGTTTGTAATAGCTTCTCCTCCCAATAATTTTTATAAATACCATTTATTTTACCATTGGAAAAGTTCGCTTCAAAGATCAGCTCATTTTTATTAAGCCTTTCATTCCATTTAAAGCCTTTACTATAACCTTCTTTCACCCCATCTTTCATGCAGAATATATTTTCAATATGAAGACTACGATTATAAGTATAAAACACTCCATCGTAAGCTTGACCATTTCGATAAATTCCCTGTGCTATTAAATTCCCCCAATTGTTATAGTATTTGGCTTGTCCATCAAAATCTTCTTCATATAATACATTTCCTCCACCTGTAAATTGTTTTTTGTATACTATAGTATCGTTTTTATAACGGATAATATTATCTATTACTCCATTATCAAAATCGTATTGGTCTCCATTTTTTACATAATTCTTTCTTTCAAAGAAGCCAATTACTTTACCCAATTCACTATAATAAGTCCATTTTTCATAGTTAGTATCCGAATATTCAATCTCTGCAAAAACTTCTCCACTAAAATAATAGGCTATTTTCTTAATTAATCTTCTATCCTTGTAATAGCGTTCTTCCTTAAGACAAGCCTCTTCCTCTCTAAATTCCTGCTCTTTATATACATGACCATTTTTGTAAAATAGTTTTCCGTAAACATCACCATTGTTTCTATATTCAACAGCTACTCCATCATAAGGCCGATTACTTTTATCTATCGATCGTGCAATCTCATTTCCTTGCTTGTCATAATATAAGCGCAATGAATCTTTGAAGACATGTTCCTGAAGCAGCCCATTTTCATGATGGACAAATCCTTCTTTAAACGCCCCGTTTTCATAAACCTCTTTATCTAGACTGTTTAAATAAGAGCCAAATTCACCATTATTTTTCTTACCCATTTTAAAATGACCCTCACAAAATAAATTCCCCTGTTCATCGTAATATTTAAAGAGGCCATCCTTATTGCCTTTTACATATTGCCCTACCTCACGAGGCTGACCATTTAAATGATAATCAACAAACTTACCATGTGCGAAACCATTTTGGTAACTTTCATAACATGCCATATTATCACAAAAACCACTCAATATATTATTAAACTGTACCTTTATTCCTTCATAAGGAAACCTACCTTTATAAGTTAAAGTACCTATTCGTTTTCCTGATTGATCAAAAAAAGTATCCAACTTAGTATCACCTTCACCCTTAGTTACTTGCTTAATCTGACCATTTCTATAATAAAAACACACTGAATCGACTTCTCCCGCTGTTACATATTCCAAACTTGCTATTTGCATGGGACTGGTCATCAAATCTGCAAAAATTCCATTCTTTCTCTTTCCCTCCTTATCGAATATACCTTTCCCAACAAATTCCCCTTTGATATTATAAATCATCAGCTGATAGTGATCATCAGCCCTTTCAAGAATAACTTTTGCTTTACCATGTGCATTCAAATCCGTTGTTTCTTTTGAAAGGAATTGTCCATCCTTAAAAAATTCATAAACAGCCAGATTTGCATGCTCAACCATACAAACACCATTATATGGTTGGTTTTCTTTGTACATACACTTCGCCAGAAGTTGCCCAAGCGAATCGTATTGACATACATACCCATCTATCAAACCATTTTTGTAGACAGCCGTTTTTTTAATCGCTCCGGATTTATAATACCACTTCACTTCTCCTTCAAACACATCCTCATCCATAGAGAAAGATTGCGCTAACATTTGTAATTGACCACTTATAAAATAGTCTTTCACCAAAAACAATTCGTCATTTTCAACTGGTTTTGGCCTAAAATATTCAGCCCTTTCTTTTACTGTTTCGCTCCAAAAACTCGTATAAAAAAGAGTATCGACTTGTGCATTTATTAAAACAACCTGAGTGAATAAATAAAATAAAGCACTTATTTTTTTAAGGTTCATAATAGATACTTTGTGTTGATTTCAAAAATATATTGATGATTGATGGCATCCAAAACAACGCAGATCAAGTTGTTTTCATCAAGCTTTAGATACAAAAGTATAATTTATATGTATACAACAAAAATAATTTCCCATTCTCTGTTTTTCGCATTTTAACGTCAATTATCAATTCTATCACGTCACCTATAAACTGCTTTTGCAAACTATGATATTAAATTGCAAATTACATCCAGTTTGCAGCATAAAACCATTATTTAATAACATCATAAATTTGATTAGTAATATTTTATAGCAGTGCTACTAATTAGCCATCTTATTTTTTTGTTTAACAATAGCTTACACAAACCTTTAATTTGATATAGGAATCATGTACTTGCATCAGATTAACGAATAGCCCATAGACAGAAAAAATATTAAATAACCATTATCCAATATAAGCAGAGCCTCTATAACTTTTTTTCGCAAAACATAATGGCTCATTAGGAAGTCTCAATCAATCATAAAGGTATTGATTGACATTTACACAGTCAGTAGTATGTAATACAAATAAAATGAAACCAATAAGACTAATTACCATTTTGACAATTGCATTGTGTTTGACACAAGCTTGTAAAACCTTAAAATTAGGAAAGGGTACAAAGGGAAGTTTTAATACTCAATTGACAGTTTTTCAAAATGGAACTGAAAACCCCATAAGTAACCTTTCTGAAACAATTGAAATTGACAAGACGCAATTTTCTTTAAGGTTTTACAATAAGAAGTATGATTCAAAAAATAAAAAATTCTATTCTGCCCAAATTGCGGCCTTCAGAGACAAGTCCGAACTTGACAAATTAATAACAGGCCTATCTATGTCAGCATCAACTTGTTTTAGCCCTGGTTCGGGAATGGCTGCCAACAGAAGTAATAAGTATACGAAATTAATTCTCAATAATAGAGGACACCACTATGCTCCTTATAAAAATACAGATAGCAAAAGGGTAAATCTATTAGAAGATACGGGCAAACTATTAAAGCTAGAATTTGAAATTAACTCACTTTACTACGACAACAAAGAAGTAAAAATGACTGAAACCGAATTGAAAGAGTTCTATCTAGCATTCTTAATCGACAAGAATCTAAACGGAATAATTGACAAAGGAGAATTAAACAAAGTGACAATTAAAATAAAATAAAGCGCACTATACATGAATAACGCATACGAGTTTCAGAGGGGTTTGAGCGTTTGCACCTCGTAAAAAAGTCGGTGTAACTTGATAAGTTTTCGCATCATAATCCCACACAATGCGATACCATCAAACGATAAATAGACAATTATGAATATTTTTTGGAATTCAAATACAGAAAACTCATTAAACATGTTCGTTTTACAAAAACAGACAAGACAAAATACTGCTTTTAAAATGGCAGTAACAGCGCTTTTTTGCATTTTGTTTATCAAGCATAGCCATGCACAAAAAGCAATTAATTTAACCCTCGATATCAAAGAACAGAAAAGCTATCAATACACCTACCAATGTTCTTTTAATAATGAGTTTAAAATTGATTTAATCTGCTCAGTCGATTTTAAAAGAAATGGAAAAGATACTTTTATAAAAAAGGAATTGGTAAATGATTTAAAAATGTACAAAGAACGAAAGCTTGAATTTTCCTTGAACACCCCAATTCATCCTGACAGTAAATTATTTACCCAACAACAATTCTTAAAAAATCTAGTTATCGAGCAAGCAATTGACAGTAATGGTAAGCCACAAAACAACCTGAATATCGATAGTATAATTCAAAACTCCCCTAATGCGAAGTATACTGACAAAGATTTTATACAATCAATGGAGTTACTTATTCAAAAAAGTGAAAATCCATTTTTAAACAGAGAATTATCAAAAGGCACAGAGTTTACGATAGAAGAAAACTTTATGAACTTATTTCTTAAAAAGGAAAATAATATACTTGTTAAGACCAGCTATACGATCTTTGACATTACGCCTAAGCAGACCATCATTACCGGCAAAAAATCATTTGACTTTTCGAAATATGAAAGCCCAAAGCCCAAAGATGTAACTAGTGAGAGTTTGACCATCATAGAGAATAAAACAGGACTGATCATATATAATGCAGAGGTTCTCCATACGGATAATACTTCGATAATTTATGTGGTTAGCAGAGAAGATGCTCCTTCTATTAATGCGAATATTTACTTTACTTTGGGCAAAAAAACGGAAAATAGTTTCTCCGATGATTACAATAACATACTTTACATGGGAAATGACAAGGACATATTTGCAAGTAAAAAAGATGCTGAAATTGCCATTGATTCAATAAAGCTTGAGTCATATATTGAAACAGATTACAACGGCAATCAAAATTTTTATATTGCCAGCGAAAATGACTGTAGAGGATACGAGTTACATCTCAGTAATATGTCATACTTTTATAATGACAGCACAACTTTGGATTTTAATATCAAAGATACCACACCCTTCTACATCTTCTACAACTACCCCTATACCAAAATAAACGATATTAACTTAGGGAAATATCCTAAGGTAGACAAAATTAATTGTGAGATTAATGTAAAAGCAGGAGTAACTAAAAAAACTATCAGACTATATCCAAAGGACATAAATAAGGAAATTAAAATGCCTTTAGGTAATTTTAAAATCTTAAGCTGGAAAAATACGGAAATCATAACCACCTTCAATTCGGCTATCAAATTATATAACAAGAACAACGAACAAATCGAATATGGCCAAACATCCTTTTACAATCCAAAATTTTCAGAAGTAAGTAAATTATTATATATACCGGAACAAGAAGTTACAGTTAACCAAGCATTTCTCTATTCGGCTTTACTAAATAAGACCTATCCTTTTTGCCAAAAGATAAACTGCAAAGAAGATATCGCTTTTATTGAAATCACCTACCCTAAAGAACTTTTCAACAAAACAAAGAGAGTAAGTTCTTCAAACGCAGAAAAAATGGAGAAAAAATATGACCAAATTATAACTAAGCGCTTAGATGCACCTATTAATTAGCGCCTCCAGAAAAATGCTTACGATAAAATAGCACTCTCTGTACACCCCTACGGGAGATTTCTCTTGCACACTGCAGGTTTAACATTAAGCCTGTAGGAACTTGGAACATGTGCGTATTAAAAAAGATAAACCATCTTTACAACGCTAATCTCATGATAAAAAACAATATAACAATAAAGAAAAAACAAATTCACCTGATATACCAATAATAAAAACTAACAATGAAATACATTCATATACTTTCAACTTTATTGATTTTATATTCATGCCAGCCAAAGACCCCCAAAAGTTTCTCTTTTTATCATTGGAAATCAGAGGCCGATTCAAGCATTATAATTCATAATGCCTTAGTAAAAAATCACACAAGCAAAATCTTTATGCATTATTTCGATGTAGAGATGCATAAAGATAAGGTCAGACCTGTTTATGTACTAAGTAAAGTAGATGACATCTATAAAAACTACAATATCATTCCGGTAGTATTTATTACCAATAAGGCTATTCAAGAAGCAAACATGAATTCTTTAAGCAATAAGATCTCAGAATTAATTGATCAAATCAGTCAGCATCATTTTAGCAAAACACTTAAAGATATCCAGATCGATTGCGACTGGACCCAAAGCACACGAAATAAATATTTTTCGCTTATAGACAAATTACAAGAGAAATATAATATTAACGTCACCATAAGGCTTCATCAAATAAAATTTCAGCAAAAAACAGGCATTCCTCCTGTGTCCCGGGGTACATTAATGCTATATAATATAGGTGATTTAAAAAACCAGAAGCAAAACTCCATCTTACAAGCAGATATAGTGGAGCAATATATTAACTCATCCAGTTCCTACCCTCTTGAATTAGACATTGCTTTGCCATTGTTTTCGCAAACCGTTATAAAAAATAATAACAACCAAATACGTATCATCAACGGCACCAATAAAACAGCGATGAACGAAGCTTCTGATTACTTTAAACAGATAGACACAAATATATACCAGGTAAAAAAAGATACGCTTTACAAAGGATTATATTTAAGCAGTGGTTATACAATAAAACTAGAACATTCAGATAAAGATCAAATAATTAACTCATACCATCATATTGAGCAAAGCAAGTTAAACTGCAACGATATTATTTTTTATCATCTGGACGACACAAACTTAGAGTCATTAACCGATATCACCAAACAACTTTAACATCCATCAAACAGAAAAAGTAATGCAAAACAAATTGATACATACAAAACAACTTTTACTCTTTATTGTGCTACTTCCATCAACCTTAACTTTTGCCTGTGGAGGAGGATATTATTGCGAATACGATTTTTTTTACAACCTATTCAATCAGGAAAATATATCTGCAAAAGACTACTACCCCTTTCTGCGCACTGAGGATAATACCTTTTACTTACAAGAGACAGAGAATCCCTATGCCTTTACTTCCGGCAACTTAAGCCTATGGCAACAGCTTTTACCTCAATGGAACTACAATCAGTTACAAACAGCCTTGCAAAGCTCTGCAAACGAAGATTTTGAAAAGCTGTGGATAAACAAGAATTCTCCGTTGGAAAGAAAAGCTAAAGAATATATGCTTTTTGCCCGTAAATGTAGCGATACATTTGCCTACCGAAACACTGAATCGTGGAACTATGAAGAGATTATTGCCAATACAAAAATTGATATTGTTCCACTACTAAAACAGGCCAATACAGCCCTAAGTAACGAAACAGACAAACAACTCAGCATCAGATATTATTACCAAATCATCAGGATTCTGCATTACGACAATCAAAATCAGGCTGCTATAGATTTATTTAATCTTCATATAAAAGACAAGTTCGTACGAAACGAAATCTATTACTATATCTTAGATCAGGTTGCCGGGTGTTATTACAACTTAAAAAACTACGAAAAAGCAGCCTATCTTTTTCTGCAGGTATTTACCCATAGCCTAGATAAAAAAACAACGGCCTACACCAGCTATGCCTTTTGTTCCTATAGGGGAGCCGAAGGAAAAGAATACTTTAATGGCACAGAAGATAAGGTGAGCTATTTGACCTTGAAAGGCATCCGTAATTTCTCAGATGAATCGGGCGTATTAAATGAATTTTACAACTTAGCTCCCAATGATGAAAAGATGGAATTACTCTTTATGCGTGCCATTAATAACCTGGAGCGTATAGTTTGGCCCAAAACAAATGGATTGAATACCACCGTGCTTCCTAGAATGGACAAAAATAATGCAAAACAAACACAAGTCTTAAAAAATTTCGCTTTAAAATGCTATCAAAACCAACAAGTAAACCATAAACAATTCTGGTTGCTTTCTCTCTCCTATTTGCACTTTTTATCAGGAGAACAGGAGTCTGCTCTAAACAGACTTAAAGACGTAGATAACACAGCCTATTCTGAACAAAAAATATTACTGTCGAAAGTTTATACCGTCTTTAGTTGGACGAAAATGGATACGGCAAAGGAACAGTTTTTAGCAACAAATTTCGGTGAAGATATTCAGTTTTACAACCCCTATGAAACAAAATGGGAGTATCTTGTGATTGATCAGGTGGCACATTTATATTACCGAAACGGAGAATTAGCCAAAGCCTTTTTAATGCATAACGACATTGAAAAAATCAGTGCGCTTTCGTCACATACATTAATTGATGAACTACTGACTTTTGCTCAAAAACCAAACAAAAACCAACTAGAACAATCCCTGCTGGAACGATATAAAGGAGGAGATGTACAATTACAGCTAACAGACTACCTGAAACAAGTTAAAGGCTTGTATTATTTGCAAGAAGCAGATGTAGTCAATGCCCATAAATATTTAACAGTCGAAGCTTTTGATCCCATCAGTATCCCAGCTAAGATATTTAGCAACAACACCAAGGAATCTTTTTCGTGCGATGAAAATGAAATCATGGTTGATTCTGTTTATCTAGCTTCACTGTTTGGCTTTATAAAACCAAACTTTTCTTTGCGTGAATTACCCCAATACCTATTAAAATTAGATTCCATTACCAAAGGATCTGTAGTCTGGAAGAAAAAACTGGCACATTATCTTATGGCCAATTATTATTTTAATGTATCCAACACAGGCTACTACCGAGGTTATCTATTTGAAAAAGAGCATTATGCCAACCACCACTTTTTTAGGTATTACGGTAGCGACTACAAAAATGCTAACGAACTTATTGAAAGGCATGTGGGATATAACCTGAAAGGCATTAAAGATCATGAAAAAACCTATCACCAACTCGCCAAAACAGCCTATTTACACTATCAACAGGTATTAGAGAATTCAAGCGACAAGGAATTAAATGCCCGTTGCTTATATATGATGGCCAAATGTGAGCTCAATACTTTTTATAATGAAACTTATGAAGAATGGGGACTTTACGACGGAGGCAATAGGGCCGAAAACAAAGTATTTGATGAATTAATCAACAAATACTCAGATACCAAATTTTACAAAATGATCATTAAAGAATGTAGCTTTTTTAGGTATTATACTATATTCTAAAGAGAATAGAACTCTACCTAAGTATCAGCAATAAAACAGGACTAAGTTCTGATTACACTCCATTTATTATAGTTAGGCCACAAGTATAACAAAAGGAGACCAACTTTGTTTTTTTAAAACACTATAACTACAAGTAAATCAGAACATATACACTTATTCATTATTATTACATTACTAGATATTAATCCTAAAATCTAAAAAAATTAAAAATGTTTAAAACACTCTGTACCATTGTATTTTTATTTCATGTTATTATAAGCTTAGCACAAACAAATAAGGACGAATTGGATCGTTTTGAAATGTCTAACATAATCATGTCAGGAGACACACTAAAACTGAAACAAGCTATTATAAAATATAACTATGATATAAACCTATACGACCACGAAAAATTGATCACCCCATTATTACATTATGCCTGTGGCTCAGGAGATAGTTTAATGGTGGACTTTTTATTAAAAAACGGAGCCAACCCAAATATACCCACCCGGTATGCTTTAGCTGCCAATTGGGCAGCAGAGAGACGTCATATAGAACAAATAAAACAATGTATGAATAATGGTTTAAACCCTAAACTAGAAGAAATGAGCTATTGGGTTAGCAAATACAAAAAGGGTGATAAAGATATACCACAATGGATGAATACAACAATTAGCAAGGTTCTCGAAACAGATACTATTTCCTATCAAAACTACCCTTACTACCAATTTACAGATCCGGGAGATAATACCTTATTAATTGCATCT
>JBFHKL010000086.1:0-13776 GCA_041595375.1 Saccharicrinis sp. | reverse complement strand
ATTTAATATGGGTAAATACGGACAAAGCAAAGAAGAAGGGCTTGCGATTGTTTTGTCTACCATTAAAAAAGATTTGTCGGCCTTGTTGCAGACAGATATAGAGGTGTGCTATCATGATAGATATCATATAGGAGTATTCGATTTTACTGATTTTGTGTTGTTAGAAGATATGCCTGAGGCTGAAGATGCATTGTTTACGAGGTATAATGAAGATAGGGATTTATTGAAGGGTGAATCTACTGATCAACTCTGTGAACTTAAGGTTTCTACTCATCTTTTACGTAGTAATTGTAAAATCACTCATCAGCCCGATTGGGGAAGTGCTTTTATACATATTCAGTCAAAGTATAATATTGATAAAGTTTCCCTGTTAAAATATCTCGTTTCTATCAGAGATGAAAACCATTTTCATGAAGAGATTTGTGAGATGCTATATAAAAGACTATGGGATAAGTTTAAACCCGATAGAATGATGGTAGCGTGCCTATATACACGCAGAGGTGGCCTTGATATTTGTCCGGTAAGAGCAAATATTTATGATATGCTACCAAACAATTTAGTTCATTCAAATATTTTAACAACAGCAGCGTTTCGACAATAATTGTGAATAACTTATTTTTGTCTGAATCTTTATTTTTACATCAGTTATGAATATAGCAATAATAGGAGCCGGTGGAGTAGGAGGGTATTTTGGAGCCCGATTGGCGCAGGCAGGTAATAGGGTAACTTTTGTAGTTCGTGGAGTGCATGGAAATACGATAGCTAAAAATGGTCTGCAGTTAATCAGTCCTAAAGGAGATTATTGTGTGCAGGATGCTCATGTGGTTGATTCCCCATTAAAAATAAAGGATGCGGATTTGATTCTACTGGGAGTAAAGGCCTGGCAGGTTAAAGAGGTTGCCAACCAGCTAAAGGAAGTCATGACAAACAAAACCGTTGTTATTCCATTACAAAATGGGGTGATGGCTGCTGCAGAGTTGTTGCAAGAGCTTTCTGCTAATCATGTAATGGGCGGTCTATGCAATATTTTTAGTAAGATAAAACAACCGGGTGTCATTGAGCATATGAGTGCTGAACCGCACATTATATTTGGGGAATTGAATCATTCTATCTCCGAGAGAGCCCAGAGGATACAAAAATGTTTTGAAGAGGCCGGGATAAAGAATAAATTATCTGCTAATATTCAGGCTGATACCTGGAAGAAATTTATGCTGATCTGTTTAGGGGGTCTGGGTGCTTTAACCCGTGCTAATTATGGTGTGCTTTGCCAAACACCAGCACTAAAAGAGTTGATGGTTAAAATGCTAGAAGAAATTTATGCAGTAGCAAAGGCCGAAGGAATTGAACTGGCTGAAGATATGAAAGAAAAAACATTGGCTACCACTTTAAATTTTGCCCCCTCAGCCAATTCCTCCATGGCTCGTGATATATGGGCGGGAAGGCCATCTGAATTAGAATATCAAAATGGTAGCGTTTGTCAGTTAGCTGCAAAATATAAGATGGATGTTCCTGTAAATTATTTTATTTATCAGGCTTTATTGCCCCAGGAAAAAGAAGCAAGAAATAAGTAGACGACGCCTCAACATAAAGAGAAAAATATGAAAGGGGATGGCTGTTATGTGGGTATAGATGGTTGTAGAGGAGGATGGCTGTGTACCATTATTACTGAGGAGGATATTGAGGTGAGCTTGTTTCCTGAACTGGATGCAATTAGTGCTTATGCAGAACAAGCAGCGTTTATTTTTATAGATATGCCAATTGGTTTAGTTACTTCAGCAGGTGAGGTGCGTGAAATAGATATTGAACTGCGAAAAGCCTTAGCTCATCCCTTCCGATCGTGTGTTTTTACCATTCCATGCAAGCAAGCAGTTTATGCTGATAATTATCAAAGTGCAAATGAAATTAATAAGAAAATACTGGGTAAAGGAATCTCTATTCAGGCCTGGAATATTTGTGCTAAAATTAAAGAACTCGACTTGTTTTTAAGTCATTATCATCATCTGAAATCAAAATTTGTAGAGTCTCATCCTGAGTTATGCTTTATGACCATTAAGGGTGAATCTCTTTTGCATAAAAAGAAGACAAAGGAAGGAATTGAAGAAAGAATAAATCTTTTAGCCCTAAAATTTCCTACAGCTAAAACCGAGTTTAATAGGTTTAGAAAGCAGTTTTTAAAGAAGCAGGTGGCTGATGACGATATACTGGATAGTTTAGTGTTGGCATTAAAAGCCTTTTAAAATAGCAGTTGGAAACAAATTTTTGCTCCCAACTGCATTCTGAATTCCCTTTGTTATAAAATCCGGTATCTCTTTGTAAGCTTAAGAGAAGGTTATTTAATCCTCATTACGATTGCTCCTCATAAATTCTCCATGCCAATTTATTAATAATGTATTTGGCGAAGTACACATCTTCCATCGATTCAAATAAAGCATCCAGGGTATCTTGCGTATCTCCCATGAGTTCCGACAAGTAATATTCGGTTCCATCATCAAGGGTGATCAGTACATCCAATTCTTTATGACAAAAACGCATTCCTTCGCCTACGGTGGTCGTGATAAAACTTACGGTAGCATCTTCTTGTAGGCTGTCGTTTACATATACGCTATAAATAATGCTATCACTATCGGTGGTGCGTTCAATTTTAATATCTCCAATTTGAAGTGAATAGGTATAAGAAGAGGCGATTCCTGATAATCCATTAGATACATCATATGACACTGCCTCCTGGTATAAAGTATCTTCGCTCGAATATAAACTGTAGGAATAACTCATGGTATCAGCTCTTTCGTAGCTTACACTTAAGTAATAGTCATTGCTGAAATTATAGGTTGAGAGGTAACTGACATCATTGTATCCGTTGTAATCCTTATTCACATATATGCCAGCAGCATACTCGTCATCTATATCAATTTCGCTGTTTAATACATAGCTGTACGTGTTCGACCCATCGTAATCAGTATAGTCAAATTCGTCAGTAGAAATGACAAAATTATTAGACAGCGATGTGTCTGCATCACTTACTGAGTATAGAGCTTTGAGGCTTGTTGCTTTTTCTTCAGGTAATTTGATAGTGAAATATTCCGAATCGTCTGTTTTGCTAAAGTATTGATAAATATACTTATAGCCGTTTCGATAGCGGATGGAGTCCAGTATTTCTGGCGAGTATTCATATTCCCCCTGTATATCATCCAGAGAGATACTTATGATGGTAGAGTCTTCGTCTTCAGTGGATGTTAATGAGGCAGATGAAGTGCCTGAGTCGCTAAGAGATAGCAGATCGTAACCAGAGTCGCTCATAATTTCATCAATAGCAGCCGATAGCTTGGTGGTGGAAGTACTTATACTTTCATCATTCAGTTCTGTGCTTTCATTGTCGATAGCATTGTTTTCTTCCATGGTTTCACTACAACTAGTAAAGATTTGGAAGAGAAAGAATGTCATACAAAAAAAATAAAGTATCCTTTTCATTTTTTATAGATTTTAAAAATTAAAAACTAGTTATCGAAATCGAATTAGCTAAAACTATACCAAACATGAAAGAAATATCAACCAATAGGGAAAAATTATCAGCAAAAAACCATAATTTACATATGGGATATATAGCTGTTATGCCTTGATAGTTAGGTGTATATGTATGTGGGAGATAGGTAAAATACAATTGGAGATGCCTAGTAGGACCTGTTTTTATACTTATAAATTTAGATAGTTATGAAGACTTGCAGCCCTAATAAAATATATTATTTTTTCGACAGGAGGGTGTTTCTTAATTTTAAAAAATTAGTTAGTGGATTAATTTTTAGGAAGAATAACTTGTGGTAAAAATAATATTTCTCTAGTGTGCTGTTTAGAAGGTAATTATGGATTGTGTGATTTTGTTGTGATCGAGGTGGGAAGTGCGTTTTATTTAAAAAAAATAGCCTTAGGAAGTATATAGTTAAAATGTTGATGTATATTTGTGCGCATTTTTAAGATAACAGCTTAGAGTTTACTAAGTATCTTTTAAATGGTCTTTGAAAGAAAATACCAAATACTACGCTTGCCTTAACGGCAGATAGGTTATTCTCTTTTTTGAAACAACGATCAAAAATACCTCTGTTTCAAAAATCGAAATCCTCGTCTTTGTCACCTTCTTATTAAAGACATAAATGATTAAGTGTAAAGATTGATAAGTTGTTTAAACCAACACTTATCTAATTTTTAACGCCTAATGATATACGGATTATTTATAGAAAAATTATATGACATTTAAAACTTTAGGATTGATTCCTGCTTTGTTAAAGGCAGTTGAAAAGAAAAATTATACAAAACCATCGGTAATACAGGAAAAGGCTATTCCAAAAATATTGGAAGGAAAAGATGTGCTTGCTTCTGCCCAAACAGGAACAGGTAAGACGGCGGGTTTTACCTTACCCATACTTCAGATTTTATCTCAAACGCCTGCTTTACGCCGCAGACCGGTTAGAGCCTTGGTATTAACTCCAACACGAGAGCTGGCTGCACAGGTTTATGAGAATGTGAAGGCATATAGCGAGTTCTTGAATATAAAATCAGCAGTAGTCTTTGGCGGAGTAAATATTAAACCACAGATTGCTACTCTTAGAAATGGGGTTGATGTATTGGTGGCAACGCCAGGTAGACTGCTTGACTTACAATCTCAGAAAGTTATTTCATTATCCAAAGTAGAAATGTTTGTGTTAGATGAAGCTGACAGAATGCTGGATATGGGTTTCTCCAGAGATGTGAACCGTATTGTAGCCCTGTTACCTGAACACAGACAAAACTTGCTGTTTTCAGCAACTTTTTCAAAGGAGATAATCAAATTGTCCGATAAGTTGTTGCGTCATCCTGTGACTGTAAAAGCTGCTCCGGAAAACACAACAGTAGAGAAGATTATTCAAAAAGCTTATCATGTGGCTAAGGTGGATAAAACTGCTGCTTTGGTAAGATTAATTCATGAGGGAGATTGGCAACAGATATTGATTTTTACACGTACTAAAAGTGGTGCCAATAGGTTAAGCAAGAAGTTGAATAAAAGAGGAGTGCTGGCCGATGAGATACATGGTGATAAAAGTCAGAATGCCCGTGTTAAAGCACTGGATTCATTTAAGAAAGGTACCATACGTGCACTTGTTGCAACAGATGTAGCTGCAAGAGGACTGGATATACCGTATTTACCCCATGTGGTTAATTATGAGCTGCCTAATGTACCTGAAGATTATGTGCATCGTATCGGACGTACAGGTCGGGCAGGAGCCAATGGAATGGCTCTTTCTTTGGTTGGTCATGAGGAGTTGGATTATTTAAAAGGAATTGAAAAGCTGCTGAAGCAAACTATTCCTCTTGAGATTATAGAAGGGTTTGAACCGGGTGAGCCTGAAGAGGAAGCAAAACCGATAAAAAAGACACCTCGTAGAAAAAATAATGCATCATCGAAACAAAATGGTAAACCTGTAGCATCTGCTAAGAAGAAACCAAAGAGTTCATATTCAAAAAGTAGCCCTTCTGCCAAAAAAGTAAGGAGGTAGGATAAAAACGCAGGAGCTAATTATATAGACAAACACTATTTAATAGATTATCTGCGTTTTGAAATAAAACACTGTTATTACACTCCAAACCTCCTTTAAACAGGAGGTTTAAAGTCCTCACCCCTATTGGGGTTGAGGTATATGGAGAGAAGCTAGATCGTAAAATATAAGTTTATTAAATACTTTTCAGTATTGCTGAGCAAGCTATTTTCCTTGTGAATTAAATTACCTTTTACACTTTAATCTTTAGGATCTACATATCTTCCCATAAAAAGAATTGTCTTCGTTTCATTATCTATAATCATAAAAATATAAGGATGGTCAGCTATAAATGGAATAGGCTTGGTCAGCGGATTTTTTATCGAGGTGGTAGATATTTTAATGCTGGTTGCTGCTGCGGCTTCGGTTCTTTCTTCGTCAATGGCGATAAATGTTTTGTGCTTTATATTACTGATAAATAAAGGTTTTTGTGAAGATAAGCTAGAAAAATTGGCTTGAGGAGAAAATGCTGTATGTAAACCCATTTCTTTTAATGGTTGAACTAATGAGTAGTCTTTTTCGAGTTTATACTTGGGCATTGCCAGTTCTATTTCGCTAGGGAAACAATTATCAAATAAAGTATCCAGCAAGGCACCGTCTATCTTGTTTTCTACACATGAAATACCATATTTTTCTTTTGGTAAGATGATACAAAATGATTTATCAACACTCTTTGTATAAGGTTTAATTATAAACTGAAGATCATTATTTTCATAATACTTTAAAGATTCCTTTGAGTGCATAAAATCAATCATTTCAGTTGTTTTGTTTATGGTGTAAAAGGCTTCCTGTTTAGTTAAATTGTTATCAAACTTCTTGCCCCATTCTGCATTAAAATAGATGGCATTAGCAATGATCAGTTTTGTATCTCTATTAATATCTTCGGGAGAGATAATCATTTTTATTTTATTGTTTGTATTTTCTGAAACCCAACTATTAATAGTTCTCGAGCTTGCAATTTTCTTGGCGAAGTCAAGCGTTTGGAGTTTGGTAGCATAGTTTTCTGTTACCCGTTTTTTAAATGTTTCTTTTACCTGAAAATGTTGATCCATCCATATGGCATTGGAGATGCTAAATATATCTATTTGGTTTTTACTGTTTATCAGTTTTTGAGCGTAGGCATAAAAGTCTGAAGCTGCTGTGTCATGGTTCAGGTATAATAAATCTTTACATTCCGTTTTGGTTTTGCCTTCTGCCCCTTCATAGGCTGCTAATAAGGCCCAGTAAGTGCTAAAAGGTGAGATAAATAGATTTTCCTTTGTTTCAGTGGTTTGTTGGTACAGGTTAAGAGAATATTTATTTATAGAATGTACCAATTCATTATGCTGTGCATTGGTTTGAAGTACTGTGAGCAAGACAAATAAAGTGTAGGATATTTTGCGTAGGTGTTTCATCCTTGTGTTTTTATCTTTGAATCATGAGTGATCCATTATATTTTTAACTAAATATAAACTAAAAGTTTTAAATTAAATATACTTCTGCTTTTAATGTATTTTATTTAAATGTTATAAGTGTTTATTTTATTATAATTGTCATTAATACAAATGCATTAAAAACAAATCTTACAAAATTATGAAGAAACTAATGATTTTTTCCGCATTATTGTTGATGTGGGTTGGTGTTCAAGCGCAAAAAAGAATAGAAATTGGTTTAAAAACAGGTTTTAATAGTACCAAGATAAAACTTAGTGATGTACCTTCGTCTTCCGATTTTAAAACAGAAGCTAAAGGAGGGTTGTTTTTTGGAGCCTATGGAAAGTTAAAGTTATTTGGTGATTTATCTTTGCAACCAGAAATTTATTATGCCAAAAAGCAAACAGAATATGTTGAAGGTGAATATAGTGAGAGCGTTGATATGAGAAGTTGGGATATTCCTCTATTGGTAAATTTGCAATTGCTCGATTTAAAAGTGGCCCGAGTATATGCGTTGGCTGGTCCTGTGGCTTCCTTTATTTCAAAGGATGATATTGCAGAGTTAAAAACTTCGAACTGGTGTTTCCAGGCAGGAGGAGGTGTTTCTGTATGGAAACTAACAGCTGATGTGCGCTATGAGTGGGGGTTAAACGATATTTCTGATTTAAAAACATTAGATATTGGTCAAAAAACTAATGTTTTAACTTTTACTGTAGGGTATAGATTATTTGGCATATAGTATGTTTCCCACCTATATTTGTAAAGAGCTGGTTTTTAGTTAAACCGGCTTTTTTTATGCCGTTTACAAAAAAATGTTATCATGCATTCAGGTATTTTTCTTTTTTATGTTTTTTTTGCAGACAGACTTAAAGAAAGAGGTTTTCTTTTCTGATTTAATACTAAACGGTTGAACAGAAAAGAAATTGATAGCTGATTTTAAGTTATTGGATTGTTGATGCAAGTGATTGGCATTTTGGGATAACTTATCGGCGCTAAAGGAGTTTTCTTGCGAAACGCTATTTAAAGATACGAGTGCATCATTAATTTGTTCAACACCTATTTGTTGCTCTTTACTGGCTTCAGCTATCTCGCTCACTAGCTGATAGGTTGTTTCTATTTCAGGAACAAGATTTTCTGCCAGAGTATTTCCTTCTTTGGTTATATCTAATCCACTTCCTGTTAGTTTAGAAATATTATTTGCTGTTTCGTTACTTTTTTCAGAGAGTCGTTTAACTTCTGCAGCAACTACAGAAAAACTCTTACCATAAACACCAGCTGTTGCAGCCTGTACTGCTGCATTTAATGATAAGATATTTGTTTGTAATGCAATTTCGTTTATAATTTTGGTTTTAAGGTCAATCTCAACAGAAGAGGTATACATTAAATTATTTTGTTCCTTTAATTGCTTTATACCTGTTGCAGTAGCTCTTGCTTTACTTTTTGTTTTTTGCGAATTTTGGGCGTTTTGATGAATGTTGGCCACTATTTCTTCTAAGGTGCTTGATATTTCTTCTAAGGAAGAGGCTTGTTGGTTAGAGGATACGGATATTAATTGAGAACTCTCTTTTAATTCGTTACCCGTGTCTAAAATTTGAGCCGAACAGCTGTTAATCTCAAGTATTGTTTTTTTAAATTGCTTTAGCATTGAATTAAAGGAACTGGATAGCGAACCTATTTCGTCTTTACGATTAAGTAATTCCTCGGGTATTTGGGTGCCTATTTTGCCTTTAGAAACATGGTTAGCTATTCCCTTGAGACTATCAATGGCTTTAATAGTGGAATTTGAAGCCATATGTGAAGATATATAAACAACGAAAGCTCCTAATACTGAAATAATAATGATCAATGTTCTTAATAAACTCAATTCATTATTAGCTTTTTCATGGTGTATTTTCACTAATTGATTGGTATAGCTAACTGTATTGGTTAAATAGGGGTAGGACTTACTTGTAATTTTCCATTCATTTTCATGAATTTCCTTTAAATTATTTAACACAGCAATAAACTCTGTAATCAGATTTATTGCTTTTTTGTCTTTGCTTAGTGCTATGTTCTGCTCTAGTACTAGGGCGCTCTTTTTGGCCTGATTAAAATTGAAAGAGGAAGGGCGGAGCTGTGCTTTTGATAGTTGTTTTAATAAAACAGAAGAATTGGCGTAAAGTGTATGTGTAGAATTATGGTTTTGTAGGCGGTTTATAATATGGTTATTGATAGCATCTAATTTAAGCATTAAATGAGTTGTCAGGCTGTCGTAAATCACCATGTTATCAAAGTAAGCTTGCATGGCATCACGGCGTTCTATGATACAATCTCGCAGTGTATCCATTGTTTGTTTCTCGTCATTTTCAAGAAAGTCAATGATACGGGCATTGCATTTTAATAGCTCGTTGTAGTTTGAATTAATAATTTTTGTGTTAGATGTTCTATTTGCCTTATTGGATATAAAATGAATTCTAATATTTCTAATTATGGAGGTTTGATGCTCCATTTCACTTTGCACCATAGCAGCCTCCGATGCTTTATATATTGATAGCATACTTAAGCTGCCAATGATAATAATAAATATAGCGCTTAATATGAACCCAAGCATGAGTTTTTTCTTGACGGAAAGGTTGAGGAATTTTAATTTTTTCAAATACATAGCCATAAAAAAGTATTTTATATCAATCATCAAAAGTATTTTTTAATGTTAAAGCTGATTGGTACAAATCATACAAATGCTCTAAGTATTTATATTTATTCAACTCCAGTGAAAATGACCTAAGTGTTTGGTTTGTAGGTATAAAGTTTTGTGTCGTGCATAATGTGTTGTATTATTTGAATAATTATTCATAATTGAAGTGATCAGTATTTATTATTCATTCTCCTTTGAATAAATTTTCATTTCGTTTGCACGATGCCTTTAAATGACTGGTATGTATTATCCCTTTCTTTGAAAATGAATTGGAAATAATAAAAATAACTGGAATTATTTATATGTTACGTAGCAGAAGTTTAGTTTTATTGTCTGGGATTATTGTTTTAGCATTTGCCATTAGTATTAGTTGTTCCTGTAAAAAACAGTCTTCAGGTAAATTAATTATTGATGTAAATTCGGGACATGAGATTCAGGAAGGAAGCAGTGGCTTTAATGTAAGGATTGCCGATAAGGTTTGGAGTTATTCTCATCCTGATTTTATTGCCGCTGTACATGGCCTAAAGCCCGGATGGCTAAGGTACTTTTCAGGTACTATGGGAGATGCTTTTAATGGTGCCACTGGATTATACGATAAGGATTATGCCTCGATGTTTAATCATCAAAAGCAATACCTTAAAGGTTATGAATATACTCAGGTTAAAGGACCACATAGAATAATTGATTTATATGAGTTACTTGGAGAGGTGGGAGGTAAGTTAGTAGTTACTATTAATGGATTTTCCGAAACACCACAAGTGGCTGGAGAGATGGCTCGTTTTTGTAAAAACAATAACATAGAGGTGGAGGTATGGCAATTTTGTAATGAGCCCTATTTTTATGTTCCGCAACGCAACTTATATTGGTGGAATGATGGTTATGACTACGCCGCGAAAATGAAACCCTATGCCGATTCTATCAAGGCCGTATATCCGGATGCTAAATTAGCTTTAAACTGCACCTGGGATGGTATTTGGGGATTTATGAAGGAAATTCATCAGTATCAGGAGGAAAATGGAGCCTATTGGAATGTGTTTTCAAAACATTCCTATGCGCCGCATGTGGGTAAAAAACAAACCTTTGAAGAGGCTTATCAGCGCGCAAATACTAAAATAATAGAGGTTACAAGTCCTGAAGCCATGGCGGAGATTGAATCCTATAGCTGGAAAGATACTCCTTTACTTATAACTGAGTTTGGTGTTTGGAATACTCCTTTAAATGGTATTTTTTCGGCTATATATAATGCCGAATATACATTGCGTCAGCTGCATCATACAAATGCTTTTTATATTGCATCGCACGAGATAAGTAATAAATATCGACCGGGTAAAAATTATAAGACAGCTATTTCGGAAGCCTACAGTAAAGGGGAGAAAATTAATACCGAGGAACTATTAACCGGGATAGTAAAAGATGATGAGGGCAAGGCTTTTGAATTGGTGCATGAAGCGACCAATCACTCCAACTATACCTGGGATGTGCAAATTGAAGGAGGTGCAAAGGTGGAAGGTATGAAAAATACCCTGGTTGATGCACTATACGCCCGTGCCTTTAAAGGTGTTGATGGGTTTGATTATTTGCTTGTGACTAACCGCTCAGGTAAGTATCATGACTTTTCGGTGTTGATGGGGGATGAGGAGTTGAATAAGAAGGCAGAACGTAGTTATATGTTTTCGGAGAAAGCGCAAAATAAAGATGTTGAGGTGATTACGGATCAGGTAGAGCTGGGTAATGTACAAGTTCCTCCTTATTCTGTTGTTTTGCTCAAGTGGTCCTCTGACAGGTTGGACTTACCTTCTGTACCCAGAATTTATAAGTCGAAGATTACGGATAAAGGCGTGGAGCTTACTTGGTGGAAAAGGGATAATGCGCTTAAATATAGGGTGTCATATGGCGAAACACCAGATGATTTAAATCAATCTGTTTTGATAGAAGATTCAGAGATGAATTTTTGTGTCATACCCAATCTCCCTGCTGCAAAAACATTTTATTTTGGAGTGCAGGCGATCAACGAGGCAGGTACAAGTAATAGGTCTGATTTAGTTAAATTGACCATGGAAATACCCGAACAGCCAACTATTTTTAAAACGGCTAAAAGAGATACAACCATCACTGTTATGTGGAAAAGTGTGCCTAATGCCATAGGATATAAGGTGAAGGTAAAAGCACCTCATTTTAATAGAGAGTATGATGCCAATAATGTGTTTGGTTATCGTATTGAGGGACTTGCTTATGATGTGCCTTATTCCATTTCTGTATCTGCTTATAATGGTTTAGGAGAAAGCTCTGCTTCTGAATCAGATGTTGTGACTTGTAAAGAGCAGCTGCCTATTCCTCCTCGCAATATTTCTGCTAAGGAAACTAAAGCTGGGGCTGTTTACCTTGAATGGATAACGCAGGATACTATAAATCCAGACGTGAAATATAGACTCTATAGAGGAAAAACATTATATGATTACAAGCCTTTTGCCGAGGACATAGAAGAAAATCATTATTTAGATACATCGGTAAAGGCTGGTGAAAACTATTACTACACTGTAAAGGCCTATAATGCTGATGGAGAATGTAGTTTTTATCCAAACTCAGCTACTATTATCAAATACGATAAAGTACAAAATATTGAACTTAGTCAGGTTGTTCTAAAAGAGGATCATTATGAAATAACTGTTCATTTTAATAATATGAAAGATAAATTAGTGGATGTCTATGGCGTTGCATTAAGTGATATTTCGTATTTAAATGTGGAAGAAGATTTATTTGAATCCACAGAGGTAAATGAGGATAGTTTTGTGGTTAAAATACCATTAACTAAGCTTAAAAAAGGGAGTACCTATGCTGTAAGAGGATTTATCAAAACCAAAGTTGGATATACCTACAGTATGCCGCCTCACCAGAAGTTTAAGTTTTAGGGTGTAAAGGATCTGTTGTTATGTAAAAGAAATATATAATTAGTACATGATTGATTAAACGAATTGCTGTTCTTCAGCGAAGTTGGGGTTAATACGGGAAAACATCATTTAGGCACTAAAAGTGACCTTTATGATGTTTTTTTATGCATTATCTATTTGTTGTTAAAGTGATATACTAATCCTAGGTGCGCATTAAAGTTATGAAGTTTGTATTCTGTGTCACTAATTTCAAAAGTGGAGTCACTGACTCTGGAATACTCAATATTGGTATTCAGATCTATTGTTTTTGTTAACTTTATTAGTAGGCCTATGCCTGCATTGATATCATATGTAAATAGATTAGCTATCAACTCAGTATCCTTAAAATAATAACTATACTTATATATTTTTTCTGAAAATATTCCGGTTCCCACAGTAAAATAGGGTTTAACCTTTCCTGCAAAATATATGTATTGCATTTTAATAGGAACCATATTTGTTTTTAAGTTATATTCTACTGACGAGGTATGTTCAAAGTTATTGGTGGAATTGTGTAGATATCCAATTTTCAATTGTATATTCTCTGTTTTTGGACTTGTGAAGTTCAGATAAAAGCCATATTCAGGTATATATTTTGTAATTCCCTGAAATTTTCTTAAACCCAGAACAGGTTCAATTGACCAGTTGATTTTTTTATGATTTGCTATATATGATGCTTGTGTTTCATCATCAGAAAATTCACTGTTGTACAGGCTAACAATGTTGATTAAATTTGATTTTTGTGGTTGAGGAATGTTTTTAATTTTGTTATGAATCTTATTAGAGCCATCTTTCATAAAGGCAAGTAATATACCAATATGCTTTTTCGATTTATAATAAGATGCATTACCAGCCTCATCATATTTTATCCCTTCATCATATGGAATGGCCATGATGGGTGTATCAGCATTCTCCATAAAAAATACAGGATCATTTTCTATATATTGAAAATATAAATTAAGTTTACCTTTTACTAATGTTTCTACAAAAATTCTTTCCCCGTATACCTCCTTCGATTCAAATTGCCTATCATCAATGATTACGTAAGTGTTTATTTCATTAGGAGATAGGTTGGTTATTGGGTCGGATGAGGATTTGCGAAATGGGCAACTGTTTTTCAGATTATTATAGCCCAAAACATTTATTTCTCCTTTTATGGTGTCTTTATCATGGCAAATATAATATCCGGGCTTAAAGTT
>JBFHKL010000085.1:0-13949 GCA_041595375.1 Saccharicrinis sp. | reverse complement strand
TCCTTTAACACTTACCCAGGAAAAAACATAAAAGAGGACAGTAGAAACATTACAAACCGATAAATAATTAATATCATGAAAAAAATGATTCTCATTTCATTAGCCATATTATTAAGCCTCCCTGTTTTGGCACAGTTTAAAGGGAAAATGGTATTTAAAACCATGGATAAAGAAAGATACTTTACTGTATATTCATGCGATGCCGGCTATCGTTATGATTTTGAGGAAGATGGTCAACAAGGGGCTGTTATTGTAAACAATAGTTCAAGTGAAATGATCATTCTAATGGTCCAACAAAAGATGGCCATGAAAAGTCCTTCTTCAAGCCCAATGAGTATGGGCAGTGACCCACTAAAATCGATGGAGTATTATCAAGAAAGTGGAATAATGAAAGAAGAAGGTACTGAAACCATTAATGGAATAAAGTGTACAAAATCAGTGCTGTACAACAAAGACAATCCTACTCAGAAAATGTTTACGCTATGGTATTCTGACAAATACAAGTTCCCCATGAAAATGGTAAATCATATTGATGGGAATGAAGATTCGGGGATGGAAATGAAGGATGTAGAATCCTGGACAGCTGACAAAACATTCTTTGAGATCCCTGCCGGATATAATATAATGGAAATTCCTGCCGGAATGCCAGGACAATAGCAAGCTCTTTATTTTGAGCTTGAAATTTTTAATCGCATTTTTGATATTTTTATAAAAAAATGAGCAAAAGTTCATCTGCACCAAGTGCCTTAATGAGCATCTGGAATTCATAAAAACTGCCATTGACGGAGAAATAATTAATAGCTACAAATGAAATGAGTATGTTGTAAAACAATCATTAGACGAGATCATAGCACAATAATCAGTGAGGTGATTATCTTTACGAAATAGAATTTCCATCTGCAAATTTTTTAATGGTGATTGTAAAATAATTCCTTACTTACATTTCATATTTCTCCGTTTATGGACTTTTTAATGACCTCGGCCTTGCAATGAACATGAAGCTTTTTGTAGATATTTTTAATATGCGAACGCACTGTTTCGAGAGAAATAAAACTTTTTTCAGCAATCATTCTATAGCTTAAGCCATCAACCAAACCCAAAACAACCTCCTTTTCTTTTTCAGTCAAAGGTGAGACGGCTTGCTTTTTAGGGCCTTCCTGAAAATGATTTATGACTTTACGTGCTATTTGAGGTGACATAAAAGAACCACCTGTGTAAACTACCTCAATAGCCTTTTTAATATCAACAAAAGGAATATTTTTCAGCAGGTAACCCGAAGCACCTGCACACAATGATTCAAATATTTTTTGCGAATCGTAATAAATAGTGAACATGAGGATGTTAATCAACGGATATTTCTCTTTAAGAATCTTTATCCCGCTAATTCCCGACATGCCTGGCAAACCAATATCCATAAGAACAATATCTGGGAGATGATGAATATACAAAGCGGTCAAAAAAGACTCAACGGTTTCCATAGCTAAAGGACACGACATGTCCATTTGGCTGTTCAGGTAATCCTTTACACCATCTCTAATTACCTCATCATCTTCTATTATCGCTACCCGGATCATATTTCCAATATTACAAACTATACGGGTCCGTTGAAATCCCATCAACATGGGGTATTCATAACTTCCTTGTTCTAAGTAGGATTTTTGTACCTACATCTGATTCTATACTTAATCCACCGCCAATCCGCCTGGCTCTCATATACATGTTTTTAATTCCATTTCCTTTACTCACTTTTGATCTATCAAAGCCTCTTCCATCATCTTTAATTTCCATAAAAAAGTTCCGGTCATCATTTTTTAAAATGATTTGCACTACTGATGCCTGAGCATATTTAACAATATTCGTTACTGCTTCTTTAAAAATGTAGTAAATATTCTGGCGACAATCCTCCTTAATCTTTTTGCTTTTATCTAGGCCTTTCTCCGAAAATGAAATAGTAATATCTAGTAATGAAAGTGACGAATAGGCAAAGTCATACATTCTATCTAATAGATCAGCGATGGTATCATTACGTGTATCTATTGACCAAACAATATCGCTCATTGTATCAATCACCTCACGACTTATTTTACCAATTTTACGAGATGCATCTAAAATCACATTTTTATCATCTGTATTCTGAATTTGCTCAGAGAGAATACTAATCCTCGTTAAAGAAGATCCAACTTCATCATGCAAATCGCTGGCTATGTTCTCCCGCAAACGCTCCAGCTCATCCATACGCTTTAGTCTGTAAATATATAAGCTTAACAATATACCTATCAATAACACAAGCAAAATCAACTTAAACCATCCTGATTGCCAGAAAGACGGACTGACCATAAGCATACTGGCTTCTTTTTGTCTCCATCCCTCATCGCTATTGACTTCTCTTACCCTAAATGTATCTTCTCCGTGAGGAAGGTTAGCATAACTCACATAACATTTGCTGGTCAATTCAAGCCAATTCTCATCAAGTTCTTTGCTATAGGATGCGATCCACCTAATATTATTCGCATCAAAACTCAGTAGATAAATACAATTTAATCCTTCAGTAGCTGCTCTTTCAGGTAATTCCATAAAATGAACAAACTCCCTATTAACCCGATCAAACTTATTCAATCCGCCACCACACAGTCCAAACCACAACTGCTGATTACACGCTTTAGCCACTAAGATTATCCTTCTAATAATCGGGCCATAAGCAAGGAGAGGCTGATCTTTCAACAACTGAAAAGCACACTCTGAAGGGCTAAACCTATTAAGCACCCCCATTTCTATATGCATCCAGGTAAAATCATCACGCCAAGTTTCTATCCATAAATGACCTGCATTATCTTCACATATGGATATTTTAAGGTTTCCCTTTCTATTATTGAGTTGATCCTGATCTATAAAATAACGTGTTAAAACATTTCTTTGAGAATTATATTTATTTAGACCTCGCCTGTTAGCCACGCATAAATCACCATTACTGTCATCAAAAATATTCCATATCCAACATTGTGATAGACTTACGCTATCCTCTCTGTCGTAACTGAAAATAATAAATTCGTATCCATCGTAGCTACATAGCCCACCCTGAGTCCTCAACCCTATCACTCCTCTACCATCCTGAAAAATACAGTTAACGATATGTTGCGACAAACTATCGTTTATGGTAAGAGGCATAAAAAGATAACTTTGTGTACACCCTCCCACATCACAATGTACAAGACACACTAAAATTGCAAACCACTTAACCAACAAACTCATATCATACAATTTTTAATATAAGTTAGCTCATTTAAAAACACAATCCAACACTACTTTTCTATTGACCTATCATCATTTATGACGTAAATTAAGTATGCTGTTTAAAATAAATTACAAAAGCATTATGTGCAATCATGATTATCCTCCTCTTTTTTGTGCCATACCTCCATACATGGTCGAACATATTCTTAAATCGGGTAATGCTGAACAAAAACTCAAGGCGCAAAAAACCATAATGCTGGCAGGCCAGGCTAGAGGACAACGTCAATCACTGGCAGATATAACACTTAGAATGAAAGCGGCAGCCGGTAACAAAAACCGATTGGTTTATGATTGTAAAAACGAATCCTCCTTACCTGGAGTTCTTGAACGAAGCGAAGGATATACTGACACAGGAAATATTGCTGTTGATGAGGCCTATATGGGAGCTGGAGCAACCTACGACTTATATAATGATATCTTTGGTCGCAATTCCATAGACAATGCAGGCATGACTCTCATTTCCAGCGTTAACTATTTAAAAGGTTACGACAATGCCTTTTGGAATGGTGAGCAAATGGTTTATGGAGAAGGTGATGAGGATTTACCTCCATCTTCAAGGCTTTTTAATCGTTTCACCATCGCTATTGATATTATTGGGCATGAACTTACCCATGGCATTATCCAGTACGAAGCCAACCTGATATACCGCAACCAAAGTGGTGCCTTAAACGAATCTTTTTCTGATGTGTTTGGCTCTTTGGTTAAGCAACGCGTAAAAAACCAGCAAGCAGAAGAGGCTGATTGGATAATTGGAGAGAGGCTTTTTACCTCTAATGTTAACGGACTGGGCATCCGATCCATGAAAAACCCAGGATCTGCCTATGATGATCCTGTATTAGGACGCGATCCTCAACCTGGGCACATGGATGACTATATAGAAACAACCCAGGATAATGGCGGTGTTCATATTAATTCAGGAATCCCCAATAAAGCCTTTTATCTGGCAGCCACCCAAATTGGAGGTTATGCATGGGAAAAAGCAGGCAGGATATGGTATATTGCCCTCCGTGATAAACTTCAGGCTGACGCTGAATTTGAAGATGCTGCAAATATAACCTATAAGGTAGCAGGAGGTCTGTATGGTGACAACAGCATGGAACAAAGGGCAGTGAAAATTGCCTGGTCAGAAGTAGGAATAAACATTGAACTGGAAAATAATAAAGGCTGCTTTAGCCGTATATTTGGTTCGTAAAATCAACCATTGTTATGCAAGAACCTTACAGCATTCGTTTTGTGCGCTCAGGAGGCATATTGGGTCATACGATACGTACAGAAATCGCCAGAGACACATTGCCTCCTCATGAACAACGTGAGTTAGATAGCCTGATAGAAAACATAGGACTCTTTAGTTCACAATCTTTTACTGATCACAACTATCCTGATCAATTTCAGTATACAATTACAATCATAGATAAAAATGGCTCCCATCCTATTGTTTATAATGAATCCGCTATACCAGATCAAATACGTCCGCTGATCGATTACCTGGAACATAATATCAGGGTAAAAAAATAACTTTTAAGCCCCTCATAATTAATCTCATAAAATCTTCTCCAAAAACACATTGATTGAAGAAAAAAGACAAACAACTTAAAGTTGGTTCTATTTTTGCTAATATTGCACTCTAAAATTAATTGTAAATAAATATTGATGAAAATAGTTATTCAGCTTATAATAATTTTAGCTGTTATTGGTTTTTTTGCCTGCGATGAAAGTGATTATTGTCTGGAAAATCAGCAGTCGGTTCAAACTACTTTTTATTCTGCTTATGATGATGATGATACAACTGTAAGTGCTGTATCTTTTTATGGAATTGGCAGAAGCGATAGTCTCGTGTATGACTCTGCTGAAGTAGATGATGCCTATCTAACCTTGTCAATGTTTTCAGACACTACAGCATATGTAGTTGATATTGACGGATTTAAAGATACACTATATTTTGTACACCAAAAAGAACTGGACTTTGTATCGGAAGATTGTGGTTTTATATTCAGATTTGAAATAGACACTGTGCTTTTTACAAACATCTCGTTTATTGATTCCGTGGCAGTGACCTACTCCCCTATTATTTATAATGAAGACATAGAAAATGTTGCGATATATCTTTACTAGCTTAATACTTATTGCATTTATTAGTAATGTAAATGCCCAACAAAATGGACAGGGAGGCTCTAACTCTCAGCAAAACCAACAGGATCCGAATAAGGAAGAACCTCAACAAAAGAAAAAGGAAAAGCTACCTTATCCAAATAAAAAAAGAGGTACTGCTTTGGGGATAGATGTAAGTCGGTTTTTATTACCTTTTTTTGATGAGGATTGTGTTGCCTTTGAAGCTACCATAAAAACCAACTTCAAAAAACGGGCATTTTTGGTGGGTGCTTTGGGCTTCGAAGATGTTTCATTCGACGATAAGTCCTATGAATACGAATCGAGTGGAATTTATTTGCGAGCAGGCTTTGATTACGATGTATTTATCGTTGACGAAGAGCGCAATAATGACAATATTTTATTTGGCTTTAGATATGGTATGGCTATTCAACAACAGCAGTCGGATAGTTACACCATAAGTGATGATTATTGGGGTGATTACAGTTCTTCCATATCTCCCTATACCGTAAATACTCATTGGATAGAATTGGTTTCAGGACTAAGAACAGAGGTATGGAATAATTTATATATGAGTGCTTATGCCAGCTTAAAGATAAAGGTAGCAAGCATCAATTCTACCGTTATGGAGCCTTACCGTATTCCTGGATTTGGAAAAGGCACCAATACTGCAAGTCTGGGATTCACTTATATAGTGGAATATCAGATTCCCTGGGGTAATAAAAAGAATCGTAAATAACATTAGGAATAGGCGAGGAAACATTTCTCAAAGCCATTTATCCATTAGTTGAGCCAAATCATCCAACTTTACAGGTTTTCCAATATAATCATTCATACCTGCCTCTATACAAACCTCCCTATCTCCTTTCATGGCATTGGCTGTCATGGCCACAATTGGGATATCTACATGATTGGCTCTTAATTCCCGCGTAGCATCCAGACCGTTCATCACAGGCATTTGCACATCCATTAATATCAAATCGAATTTAAATTCTCCTCCGGATATCATATCAACAGCCTCTTTACCATTGCTTGCAATAGCTGTTTTAAGCCCTATCTTATCCAGCATTTTACCGGCAATTTTTTGATTTATAAGATTATCCTCAACCAATAGTATGATTTTATCTTTTATCTTTTCTTCAAAGGACCTTTTATCTTTTTTTTGCATTGTCTCATCCAACTCCTCAGCAAAAAACAATTCTTTGATAGCAGAAAATAGTTTGCTATTCTTAATAGGCTTACTCAGCACATAATCCATCTGCTCATATTCTGGCCTTTTGTTCAATTGCAAGTCTGAAGTAAATAAAATAACTTTCAGCTTAGGGTTAAATTTCCTTAGCTCTGCAACAAAATCCTTATCTACCTTACCAAAAACATGGGCATCAACAATCATCAGCTCAAGGTCTTTCTTTTCACTAACCAACTCCCTGGCCGATTTAACGTCAAAACAACTTTGTGATACAATACCCCAGTTATTTAATGTTTTCTTTAAGAGCAACAGGTTCGTTTTATGGTTATCTACCACTAGGGTTTTAATACCCCTAAACATACCCCCCTGCAATTCTGAAGAATCCTGATTCTTATCGATAACAAATGGTAAAACAAAATGAAAGATGGATCCCGGGTTTTCTTGGCTAAAGGCAAAATTAGGATTAGGACTCTCCACCCATATTTTACCTCCCATCAGCTCAATTAGCATTTTTGAGATACTCGTACCTAATCCTGTTCCTCCAAATTTACGTGTAGTTGACCCATCGGCCTGAGTAAAGGATTCAAAAATCTTTTCCAGCTTATCCTTAGGGATACCAATTCCCGAATCTTCCACGGCAAAATGAAGGGTAATTTGCGAACCTATTTGTTTGTTCACCTCTACGTTTAAAACCACTTCACCCTCGGAAGTAAATTTAACAGAGTTACCCAATAGGTTCACCAACACCTGAATTAAACGACTCTCATCGCCCACTAAGATACTGGGAATAGTTTGTTCGACACTACTGATGAGCTCTATTCCCTTTTCGTTGGTTTTAAACGACATCTGATCCATCAGATATTCAATGGTAGACCTGATATTAAAAGGATAAGGCTCAATCTTCATTTTCCCTGCTTCAATCTTAGAGAAATCAAGAATATCGTTGATAATATTAAGCAGGTTTTCACAAGAACGACTAATGATTGAAACCACATTATTCTGCTCTTTGCTTAGTTTTGTGCTCCCCAACAACTCAGTTGCCCCAATAATACCATTCATCGGAGTTCTTATCTCGTGACTCATATTAGCCAAGAACTCAGACTTTGCTTTATTTGCCTCTGCTTCTCTTTGTTGAACTTCTTTTTGAGCACTAATATCCATAAACGCCTCTAAATACACATTTTCGTTATTCAGACGTATCGGAATAATATTTTTTAATATCGATCTTGATTTGTTATTTTGCTTAACAATTAAACGCTCCTCAAGAATGGAAATAACAATCCTGGTTGTCGGATCCGAAACATGCTCTTCTTTCTGAGTGATGAATACTTCTTTATAATCCTGTCCACTCATGGCCTCAATAAGCTCCTTTTGGTTCTTGTAACCCATTGTTTTAGCCGCGGTATCATTAGCCTGTATAATTTCCTTTTGGCTATTAACTATTAATATACCCACCGGAAGATTATCAATAATGGTTTTCATAGACTCTATCGACTCCTCAAGAGAGATGGTCAGCGTACGTTTTTCAGTAACATCTTCCTTAATGGTTATAAAAGAAGAAATGGTATTTGTTTTACTCATAACAGGAGATATCAGCACTTTTTCCCAGTATAGCTCTCCATTTTTCCTTGTATTACTTACTTCTCCTGTCCATATATTCCCTTCCTGGATGGTTTCCCAGAATGCAGACGCTCCATCACCCGAAGATTTATGAAAAGAATCCATTTTATTTTGCAACACCTCCTTCTTCTGATAACCTGAAATTTCTTCAAAGCCTTTATTTACATACTCAACATTACCCTTTGTATCTGTAATCATTATGGAGATAGGACTTTGCTCCACAGCCTGCAATAATTTTTCGTTACTATCTTCGGCTTTACGACGAGTAACAATAACCTTTTTAATTTGTATAATGATGTAGTAAGTAATGACAATGGCAAAAAGATTACAAACAAATAAAATAAGATATTTAATATTGTTGTAACGGGTTAAAATATTGATGCTGGCATTATTCAGTGACACCACATTTTTATTAATATCATAGGAGATTTTATTCTCTATCTCATTAATTCGGGAAAAAAGTGTTTCTGACTGTTTCACATAAAAGCCAATGATTTGCATATATTTCTCATGCTCCATCACTGAATTTTCAAGGTTGGGAGTAATAATAGCCGAAATTTTGGAAGCCAGCAATTGCAAGTCGTTAATCTTAGGTGCCAATTCATTGATCTCAGGTATCGTTCCTGTATATTCATCCACCTCATGAACAATAACCTCTGTTATCATCTCTTTCTCCTGCAGATTAACAGGCTTAACCTCATTAAGCGTACCTCCATTATCAAGTATCTCAATAATATTAAGACTCTCGTTAACCAATGCATTAATGCTATTATTAGTATTGGTTAATTGTTGCGGATGATCAATGCCGGAAAAATCCTTAAACAAAAGATTTAGTTTAAGTAAATTCTTTTGAAGTACCTTTTCAATCTTTTGTTTTTGCTCTTGATTATGGATGATTTGTTGATATCTGATGGTATATGCCTGGTCAAAATAATTTTCAATTACCATAATAGCTGTAATTGTTAGCAAAAAAATAGCTAACAATAAATAGAGCTTTACTATGATGGATTCATCATTTAATTTATTCCGCTTTTCAGCATATTTTAACTTAACCACTAGCTTATGTTTTACAGATAATTTTGCTTTTCCAGTCTATTCTCTTCAACATATCCCTCTGTCCATTGTGCCGAAAGCAATAAAAAAAGCTTATTTGGGTATAAATTTAAAAAATTAATGATTTCCTCCTACTAAAACCATACTTTCTAAAGACATTTATCCCTTCTTGCTCTGTTGCAAAAGTTAAAAATGCTCTTGCCAAATCTTGATTTTTGCTTACTGAGAGAATGCCAGCAAAAATTTCTGTAGGGAATTCTGTACTCTGAATAATAGGAAAAACCTCCACCTGATCAATATTCCCGTTATTAAATAAATCACTATTCCAGTTAATCACCAACTGCGCTTCATCATTCTCCAGGCTTTTAACCAAACCTCGCGAATCAGTAGATAGTGCCACCACATTCAAGATAACATCATCATAAATATTTGCTTTATCCAGAATCTTTCGCGTTTCTGAACCTAATGAACTGGTTTCCGGATTAGCAATTATAACGGCATATTTTTTATCGGCCAGTTCTGTTAAATCACCAGAATATCCTGACAAATTACCTTTTAATGCCATTACAACCAAAGGATTAGTCCCTAAATAAACAGAGTCTACAATAAATAACTCAGGTCTATGTTGCAATTTTAAAAACCCATCGTGAGAAGCCGGTATGTAGATATCCCCTTCAAGTGAATACTGAATAAGACTTGCTAAATTCTGCGAACAGTCATTATGTAATTTAATCTTGCAATTATTAACTTTTTCAAACATACCTTTAATTTCCATCAAAGGAGGTACCATCACATTTTCGCAGTAGATCAGAATCTCCTTATTATTAAGATCTTCATCTACTGATTCTAACTTCTTGTTCTTAGCGCAAGAAGCCAACAAAACAATTAATATGGCTAATGTTAGATATTTCAAAATGGCTGGTTATTTATCATTGTAAAGTATATTCCATTAATAAAATGCAAAAAACTTTTATTTACATAAATTCAATCAAGCTACGGTCAACAAAGTATCCATATTCTAATCACCTTTAGAATACACCATATTTATCTACAACAAGTTAAGGAGAAAGAATAAATCAGAAAGAAGAATTAATCACTTAAATAACAGTGTTTGTCAAATATAACTATCGCTTTATGAAGTGTTTACGTATCCAGCGTGGAACTAAAACCATTCCAATGAATAAATAAGGATAGTAACTAACCGCTCTCCATAGGAAAGCGAGGGTAACTCCTGTGCCCAGAGGAATGATTTCAACCAAAAACTCTTTAAACACGTACTCAGCAAAACCACTACCCCCTGGCGTTGGCGTAACTAACATCATAATCCACATCACTAACTGCTTTCCAAACACCAGAATATTGTCACCAAAAGATAAAAAACCAAAACCAAAAAATGAGAAAATAATAATATTGACCACCCAATACCTGCTAGTCCAGCTTAGTGCCGTGGCAGAAAAAGCTTTTAGCCAATTCTTTAAAGGCCAGTTTTTAAATTCAGTAGAGGCAGTTATTAAATCAGTACCTGACTCGTTGGCATCAGGACGCCACTTACGAATGATTGGTAATTTAAAAATCCATAATAGCAAAAACTTCAGTCCCCGTGGGTTAACAAAAAGGCCATAGGTTAAAATCAAAGTGTAAATAAATTTTAACCCATATCCGATTAATGCAAATATAAGAAACTGATTTTTATACCATGGCACAGCAAGCATATCTGCCCCGAAACTAAAAATATCGGTTCGTCCAATAAATAATAATACAACCGGAAAGGCGATCATAAAATACAGCTCATCTAAAAAAGAAGTGACCATAACAATAGCAGTACTTTTGCCTATTGAGATGCCCTCCTTATTCAAAAAAAAGATAGCTACACTGGTTCCTCCTATGGCCGAGGGCGTAATGGCCGAAGTAAATTCCCATAACATGATCACAGAAAAGGCCTTACGCCATCCTAATTGCTTATTTGACAACTGCCTGATGCGTATGATATAACCAAAATCACGTATAGCCATAAACAGAATAGCCACCAGTAACCAGAATGCAGTTTTTAGCGTAAACTGCATAACATCAAGACTTCCCGGGGTATATTCACGATAAAGCATAAAGCCCGAAAATCCTATCCCTATTAAAATAGGCAGAATGACTTTTGATGGCCTGATGCTTTTTACTATTTTTCCCGAGTTATCGTGTGATGACATATCGATACCTAATATTTACCTGATGAACACTATTTTATTTTTCATAATAAAAAAGTATAATAAATGTAAGAGAAAATATTGATGAATTAGGTTAATTATAATCTCAAACTTATTTTTTTAGTTCTCTAAATGCTAAAAATATTTTTCAACACATCTGTTTCCTAAACAATAAACCCTATCAAGCATTGCTATTTGAGCTATCCTCCATTATCAGGCTCAAGATTAAAAGATTTAACCACCAAGCCATAACAAATGGTCAACTTCTCCATCATGGAGTTTATAAAATCATGAAAACACCAGTAAAATAAGTTGATAATTACACAAAAAACAAGATAATACTTGATTTACTAGACCTTCTGCCCAAAAAGTACCCCAGTCTATTTCCAGGGTACCAATTTGGAACGGTAAAAATTAATCTTTTTCATTTCCAAAAGTCTACCATGATTGGCAAGGCGCTGTTTATAATCGTCCCAATTACGTTTTTCTACTGGTGTCCAACCTATTTCAGCATGCCCAATTAAACGAGGAAAAATCAAATAATCCATATCGTCGGTTGTTACAACCGTTTCGGTCCATAAAGGAGATTCCAGACCCAGGATATCCTCCTTGGTAATTCCCGTTTCCAGCACGGATGGCTCCCACTCATAAGCATGATCCAACTCAATATAAGCTGCCCAATGCAAACCAATATGCGTAGTTGAATCATACTGCATATCCAAATAAGCTCTCTTTGCCGGCGACATCAACACTTTAGCTCCTTTTTGTTTTCCCAGCAGTGCATTTTCTCCCTTTGCCCAATATTGCACCACATCACCTGACTCAATATCGGCATGAGCTATCTCATCCCATCCAATCATCTTTTTGTTGTATTTCTTTACAATCTGGCGAACGCGATTAATAAAATAAACATAGTCATCGTATTTAGTTACATGCGATTCGTCACCCCCAATATGAATATAGTCGCCAGTAGTAATAGCAGATAACTCTCTTATAACATCATCTACGAAGTCATAGGTGATTTGACTACGCACATTCAGTGTACTGAATCCTACTTTCATTCCGGTATACAACTCAGCTTTTTTATTTGTTCCATTCAGCTCTGGATAAGCTACATAAGCGGCATTGGTATGACCCGGCATATCAATTTCAGGAATGATAGTAATAAATCGATCCTTGGCATATTGCACAATCTCTCTATAATCTTCCTGGGTATAATAACCACCTTCGCCTCCACCTACCTGAGTACTTCCACCTATAGTAGTTAATTTAGGCCATGATTTTATTTCAATACGCCAGCCCTGGTCATCGCTTAAGTGTAAATGCAAGGTATTTAATTTATAAGCTGACATCTGATCTATTAAACGCTTAACCACATCTACACTAAAAAAATGACGTGATACATCCAACATTGCACCCCGGTAACCATATTCAGGATAATCCCTGATACTTCCTGAAGGCACTATCCATCTGGTTTGATCTCCTTCAACCGGTTCAACTGCTTGCAATAAAGTTTGTATACCCATAAAAAGACCTGCAGGCTCATTGGCTCTTGCGGTGATCCTATTTTCATCCATTTTTAATTGATAACCTTCTACACCCAAAGACTCATCATCAGCATTCAGAAGCAACACAATTCCTTCTTGAACAGAACTATCTCTTATTACTTTAATAGCCGGCTCAAGACCTGTTAATAACTGAATCTGCTCAACCAGAATACCGGCAGTTTTTAATACCTCCTCAGAGTTATCTGTTACATAAACCTCTGTTGATTGGTTAATTATATAGGAGCTACCTGTAGCCATCACCTCTATAGGCAATGGAATAAAGCTCACCTTTGAAAGATCTGCAGGAATAGGTTTTGAACAAGCTGTCATAATTACCAATAGAGCTATTATTGCCAGAATAAGATTTTTCATCGCTACTTGAATTTTAAAATGAAGATATATTTACGTGATCCAATAAAAACAAAAATACGAATCTTTTACGAGTAGTAGTTTTTAAGAGTAAGAAAATCGCTTTGCACAAGCTACTTCTTTAAGTAGTTTTAAAATGATGACTCATTTAAACACAGGCCTACCCCACCATTCATATTTCTGTTTTTAACTATATAATTAAACTTCCTATTGGCTACATTGCACAATACCTTTGTTGCAAAAAAAATGGAAGAACTGCTTTTTCACCAATCAAAAGCAGGCACCATGAAGAAGAAAAGCACTGGTTTAAAACCAAAAAAAAGAGACCCAAAATAAATTGAATCTCTTTTTCTGCTCCCCCTCTAGGACTTGAACCTAGGACCCTCCCGTGATACAGTCACGGGATGCTCTTAAAGTATGACCTTAGAAAAAGTATGGTTTTCGTTTGGCAATGATCTCCACTTTTTAACAAAAAAAAAGAGACCCAAAATAAATTGAATCTCTTTTTCTGCTCCCCCTCTAGGACTTGAACCTAGGACCCTCCCGTGATACAGTCACGGGATGCTCTTAAAGTATGAC
>JBFHKL010000084.1:0-14217 GCA_041595375.1 Saccharicrinis sp. | reverse complement strand
GTAGGCGATATTGAATCATTACCTTATGTTGAAGCTGTCCGCCAGTTGAAATGGGAGTTAGGGAACCGTGCATTGGTTATTCACTTAACTTTAGTTCCTTATTTAAATGCCTCTGGTGAATTAAAAACAAAACCTACACAACACTCTGTTAAAACCTTATTGGAAGCAGGGGTTCAACCCGACGTGCTGGTTTTACGTACAGAGAAAGAACTAGGGCAGGATATTCGCAAAAAAGTAGCTCTATTTTGTAACGTAAACCCTCGTGCTGTAATACAGTCCATTGATGTGTCTACTATTTATGAGGTACCTGTTAAAATGCAGGAAGAAGGTTTGGACGAAATTTGTATGGAAAAACTCGAACTGCCTCTTAACAAAACACCGGACCTGAAAAAATGGAAGAGTTTTTTAAGCAAGTTAAAAGGAGCTGAAGAAAAGGTAACCATAGGATTAATTGGTAAATATGTTGAATTAGCCGATGCCTATAAATCAATTATAGAAGCACTAATCCACGCATCCACCTATCACGACAGGAAAGCAGACATCCGACTTATTCATTCGGAAGAGATTACCCGCGAAAATGCTGGTGAAAAACTTGGAGATCTGGATGCTATTTTAGTGGCTCCTGGTTTTGGAAGCAGAGGAATTAACGGTAAAGTAGAAGCTGTTAGATATGCACGTGAAAATAATAAGGTATTTTTAGGCATCTGTTTAGGTATGCAATGTTCTGTTATTGAGTTTGCACGCAATGTAATTCAACTAGACAAGGCCAACTCCTCAGAAATGGATCACTCAACGCCCTTCCCCGTTATTGATTTAATGGAAAATCAGAAGAATGTATCAGACATGGGGGGTACCATGCGATTAGGCGCTTATGAATGTTCTTTACTCGAAGGAAGTAAAGCTTTTGAAGCCTATAATAATAAAACCACTTTTGAGCGTCATCGCCATCGTTACGAATTTAACAATGATTATCTTAGTCAGTTTGAGGAAAATGGAATGATCGCCTCTGGGTTTAACCCCGATACTGGATTGGTGGAAATCATCGAAATACCAGAATTAAAATGGTATGTAGGCGTTCAATTTCACCCAGAATATAGTAGTACGGTATTAAAACCTCATCCTATTTTTATGTCTTTTATTGCTGCTGCAATAAAAAAATAATTCTTAGAAAGTAAAACAAAAACTTAAATACAAAATGGATAAAAATTCCGTTACAGGCATGGTTCTTATCGCCATCATTATTGGTGCTTTTATGTGGTGGAGCCAGCCCAGTGAAGAAGAAAAAGCTGCTCAAGAACGCTATCAGGACTCAATGCAACAAGTTGAGCTGAATAAACAGTTAGAGACTATTTCCTTGCAAGAAAAAGAGAAAGCAGAGAATGCAGTCCCTATTCAGGATGGAACAATAGCAGACAGTATAGTACAAGAACAATTAAATAATAAATATGGTGTTTTTGCCGACGTAGTAAGCGGAGAAAACCAATTTTACACGCTGGAAAACAATAAAGTTAAAATTACTTTATCGAACAAAGGAGCCAAAGTGTATTCTGTGGAGTTAAAGGATTTTAAAACTTTTGAAGGTAAACCTTTGATTCTTTTTGACGGGGACGAAAATATATTCGGTTTCAATTTCTTTCACAACAACCGAATATTAAATACCAACAACCTGTATTACACTGTTGATCAATCAACAAAAAGCAGTACTTCCTTAAGCTTTAAACTTACAATAGGCGAGAACCAGTATATGGCTTTTAACTATAGCCTGCCTGCTGATTCTTATATGTTGGATTTTAATATTGAACAAAAAGGATTGAATGACCTCATCCAGTCAAACAGAGGTGGTTTTGATCTGGACTGGGATGTAAATATCCTTCCTCAGGAAAAAGGACGTAAAAATGAGATTCAATATTCAGGTACTTATTTTAAATACGATCTGGACGAGGTTGATGATATCACAGGTAAATCTGCAGAAGAAACCTTTAGAACACCTATTAAATGGGTGGCTTATAAAGATCAGTTCTTTTCTTCAATCTTAATTGCTAAGGAAAACTTTTCATCAGGATCCACTAGCTTAAAAATTTATGACGAAGAAGAAAACTCCCCTATTTTAAGTACTAACAAAACTGAATTAGTGATTCCTTACGAAGGAGGAGAACATAATATTAAATCGTTTCAGTTTTTCTTTGGTCCTAATAAATTCAAGGTATTAAAACAATACAAAGAACTTGATTTAAAGGAAATGATCAATTTAGGTTGGGGAATTTTTTCATGGATTAACCGCTATGTAGTTATTCCTATCTTTAACTGGCTCGAAGGTTCTATTGCTAGTTATGGATTAATTATTCTTATACTAACCTTACTCATTAAGATAGTATTATTTCCGTTGACCTATAAGTCATTTATGTCTTCGGCAAAAATGAAGGTATTAAAACCACAGATAGACGAAATCAACAAAAAGATTCCTGCCGAAAAATCAATGGAGCGCCAAAAAGCAACTATGGCACTGTATAGCAAAGCCGGAGTTAGTCCATTAGGAGGTTGTTTACCTATGCTACTGCAGATGCCTATATTATTTGCCATGTTCCGCTTTTTCCCGGCCTCGATAGAGCTGCGTCAGGAAAGCTTTTTATGGGCAACAGACTTATCAACCTACGATTCAATTCTAGATTTACCTTTTAATATACCTATGTATGGTGACCATATCAGTTTATTTTGTTTACTGATGTCTGTGACCAACATATTTTACACCAAGATGAACCAGGAGATGACTCAATCGACCAGCCAAATGCCTGGAATGAAGGGAATGATGTATATGATGCCGGTTATGTTTCTGGTATTTTTTAACAACTATGCATCAGGATTGAGTTATTACTATTTTATATCTACATTGATCACCATTTTACAAACCGTACTGATCAGAAGATTTGTAGATGAAGAAGCTATTTTAGCCAAATTAAATGCCAACCAAAAGAAACCTAAGAAGAAATCAGGTTTCCAGTCTAGGTTAGAAGAAATGGCTAAACAACAGCATAAAGCAAAAGCTCAAAAAACGAAGAAATAAAACAATCATAAAAATAACAACCCGGGACATTATCATATGTTCCGGGTTTTTTATTTTACAGATATGGCCTTTTTATTTCGTTTATGAAGTGAGAGCAAAATATTTTAAAGCAGCCTTCTTACAAGGAAGTATACCACAATTGTAAACCATCAATCAGACAAGAGTAAATGAGAATAGGGAAATACTATATTTAAGGCATTAGGATCTATTCCATAATTTTCCAAATCTGTTCAATCGACATTCCTGCTTTTAATTTTGGGATCAAATCCTTGAAAGGTTCAATAAAAGGATCAAAGATTGATGATTCACCAATAGTATGAGGAGGAACAATCACATTTAATGAAGCAGGTTTAATTTCAATGGCAGCCCTTTTTCCTAATATTACTGGCTCTCCATCAATGTGAGCCATCATTTCCTTTTCGTGCTCTATGATAATTTTTTTCGCCTTCACCACCTCATCATATTCATTTGTATTGATGGATTTTTCCAGCAGACTTAATATCATGGTAGGAGCATTTATCATGGGAAAATCATGAATGATACTTACATCTATTAAACCATCATCGATTTTAGCCTGAGGAGCGATATGAATATTATTACCGTATTGCGACGAGTTAGCAAAACTCACCAAAAAGGCTTTTCTACGATAGAGCTGGTCATCAATTTTTAAATGATATATTTCGGGCTTATAATTGGCATATTCCATAGCAATCAGCTGAAGATACCCCAACGGTCCGCGCATTTTTTTTCCTTCAAAATGGTGGCTAATGTGGGCATCGAATCCTATTCCCGCCACATTAACGCAGCAATACTGATTCACTGTTAACGAATCTATTTTTTTTATCGTACAATTATTTAGGAGTTGAATAGCCTCCTTTACCCTTAACGGAATATTTAAAAAGCGTGCCAATCCATTTCCTGAACCAGTAGGTACAATAGCCAGCGCTGTATTGGTCCCAATCAGCTTTGACGCCACTTCGTTCACAGTACCATCTCCTCCAACAGCCACTACTGCATCATACTTACCCACAGCCTCTCCTGCGAGTTCACGAGCATGTGCTTTATATTTAGTATAACTAATATCTACTGATACTTGAGTTCCATCCAATTCTGTTTCAATATATTTTTCAACTGTTTTTTGTTTACCGATGCCAGAAACAGGGTTAATCAGGAAAAGAACTTTATTTATCATAACAACAATCTTAAACTGGATGTATTTATCCGGACAATAAAACCTTTATAGAAACATCAAATTTATTTACAAATAGTGTAACACAAAACTACAAAACAAAGTACAATACACTTTGTTTTTTATGCAGATTATTTAGTAAAAAGGCCATATTTATAAAAAATAAGCAAACAAATGAACAATACAACTTTATTTTTAAAGATTACATACCATATATTAATTAATATTGCATAAAAGACACCATATTGCCGCAAGCAAACAAATGAAGACAAACAATAAACATAAGACACTCCATTACAATGAATAAGATTTTAGAATTTGATGCTCAACTTTTACAACTTATAAACTATTTTCATTCTGATTTTTGGGACAATACATTTTGGATGATTTCAAGCACTTTAATTTGGATTCCCTTCTATGCCATTATTATATATGCCATTATTAAAAGTCAAAAGGCTCAAAGTTGGCTAACCGTTTTAGCGGTAATTATTTTAGTGGTTTTATGTGATCAGATTTCCACTGAAGTTTTTAAACATACCATTGAGCGTTTCAGACCAACCCACGATCCATTACTAAAGGATTTCGTAAAAACCGTAAATGGTTATCGTGGGGGTAAATATGGTTTTGTATCCTCTCATGCAACAAATACTATGGGATTGGCCATTTTTACTTCATTATTATTTCGCAATAGAATTTACTCCTGGTTTGTAGTAATATGGTCATTAATTATAGCTTATTCAAGAGTGTATTTAGGTGTTCATTATCCCGGTGATGTAATAGGAGGAATGATTTTAGGTATTATTCTAGCCTATGGGGTCTATAAAATATACCAGATACTGATCCCTCGCTTTGTTCGTTTAACGTATTTCAACAAAAAAGGATTACACCGTGGAATTGCAGAGCAGTTTGAACCACATTTAGTTTTAAATATAGTTTTTGTGGGCATTCTAAGTTTTATATTTATTTTATTGAGTGCTCGTGTGATGATGGTATAAAAAAATTAAATGTAAATAAGCCATTTTTAGTGTTAATTACTGATTAAAAAGCTACTCAAAGAGTTAATTAATTTTAATTTTCAAATTAATTTTTTAACTTTAAAACACTTCAAATTTTTAAAACTAGAGGCTTATGAGCACTACAACAATCACTTTCAATCAACTGAGGAAATTAAAAGACAGCCTTCCAGATGGTAGTATGCGGACTATTGCTGAAGACTTAAAATTAAATGTTGAGACTGTTCGAAACTATTTTGGTGGAAAAAACTATGATAGGGGCAAATGTGTAGGAATACATATTGAGCCAGGACCTGACGGCGGAATTGTTGAACTTGATGACTCAACTATTTTCGAATATGCCAAAGATATTTTGGACGGAAAAAAAAGTGTAAATGCATAATACTACTAACTAATCTATAAATTGCATAAAAAAGGAGCCTCTTAGGCTCCTTTTTTATGATTATAAGACAGTTAATCGCCACAACAATTACTTAACTAACACTGACGTCTATCTTAGTTTTTCTTTCCTGTTTGTAACTTCTTCGTCTCTTTTTAATGAATATTTTAATATAAAGAAACCCAATAGACCTGCTAAAATAGAACCAATAAAAATACCAATTTTAGCCTGATTCAATAACTCTGAGGAATATGCGAGACCAGCGATAAAAATAGACATAGTAAAACCAATTCCACCTAATAAGCCTAGTCCTGCAAATGATAGCCATGACGAACCTTTAGGTTTAATAGCAAAACCTAAACGAACTGCGAGCCACGAAAAGAAAGTAATACCAATAACCTTTCCCAAAAGCAAACTAATGGCTATGGCCAAGGAAATCATGGTAAATACCTCTTCCCCACTTTCTCCGGCACTTAAAAAAACACCGGCATTGGCAAGCGCAAATACAGGTATCACAAAAACACTGATAAAGCCATGAAACTGATGTTCGATATACTGAAGAGGACTACGCACTTTACGAACGGCATATTCCATTTCATTAACCGAATGAAGTTGTTCATCATTTAAAACAATCTCATGCGAATTTTTAGGTATGCTCTCAAAGTTCTTAGCCTCTTTATTAATTCGAGGTAAAAACTTATCAATATGAACTTTTGGCCGAATAGGAATGGTAAAAGCAATAAGTACCCCCGCAATAGTGGCATGTAAGCCAGTTCCCGGTCCTTCCGTACCTGACTCGAGGAATAAATACCATATTATAAATCCCAAAAAGGTGTATAACCTTAGGTCCTGTATATTTTTATAATTAGCAATGGCTAAAATTCCTAATAACACAAAGGCTATAATCAAATAGGTCCACTGCAGTTCCCCTCCATAAAATAAGGCAATTACAGTAACGGCACCCAAATCATCCACAATGGCCAACGCGGTTAAAAATACCTTTAAGCTTAAAGGCACTCTTTTACCCAACATGGCCAAAATACCTAACGAAAAGGCAATATCAGTAGCCATTGGAATCCCCCATCCATTTTGAGCTTCACCAGTTAAACCAAAGGAGAAGAAAAAAATAATAGGCACCACCATACCACCAATGGCAGCAAAGATAGGCAGAGATGCCTGCTTAAATGAACTTAACTCACCTGCTAAAAACTCTCTTTTAATTTCAAGTCCTACCACAAAAAAGAAAATAGCCATTAAGCCATCATTAATCCAATGTTGCCAGCTCATCTTCAGATGAAACATATTCACATCAATGGTCAACTTATCGTGCCAAAAATGTTCGTAAAAATGATGGTCAACATTGGCCCAAATTACAGCGGCAAAAGTTGCGATCATCAATAGCGAGCTTCCGCTCGTAACCCCTCGAAAAAAGCGATGGAAGAAAGATACTTCTTTTAGATTATCAACAGTTGTCATATATTCGTTTTTATAATTTTCCTTTTTGTATATAGGATACTAAGCTTAACCCTTATTTTTATCAGATTTAAAAAATTCATTAACTACCTGTAACTTTTCAGGGCTTCCCATATCAAACCAATATTCATCCCAATCTTTCCATCCAAAAACTGATACTTGATCAGAAATATCGAGATACCCTTTAACGATAGAGAATTTTCGAACTTCCCCAAGCAAAGATAATAATTCCTGATTAACAATATGCACGCCTGAAAAGGCATAAGATGTCAGATTTTGCTCAGATCGGGTGATCATTCTATCTCCTTTCAAAACATTCTCCCAACCGGACAAGCGCATGCTATCATCAAACAAAAAATATCGTGAGGTATCACGCTTTTTAACCATCAAAGTAGCCATCCCTCCTTTTACATTGTGATAATCAATCATATGCTTAAGGTTAGCGCCCGTTAACACATCTGCATTGTACAGAATAATGGGTTTGTCCTTTAAAAATAAAGGGGCTGCCTTTAACAAAGCGCCACCTGTTTCCAACAGCATTTCACGTTCATCAGAAATCATTAGATCTACACCTGTAAACCTAAGACCATTAACAAAACTAATCACCTGATCGGCATGATGGTGTACATTAATAACAATACGTTTTACACCTATATTCAATAGTTTTTCTATAGCATGTAAAAGCATTGGTTTTCCGTTAACTTCAACCAATGCTTTGGGTTTATTATTTGTTAAATGAGCTAAACGGGTACCCAACCCGGCAGCAAAAACTAATGCGTTCATTTTGTTTGGGCTTAATTTACAAAAAAGCTTCAAAATTAAGAAATAAAACGAGAGCCATCATAGGCAAGAGAGTATTTTGGTTTATCTTTTCACTGGTTTACAAAGCTTCTTTTCCTTATTAGCCGTTAAGTTACATTTCTTACACTTGTATTTATCCTTCTCATTTTGCTTGGGTTCAAAATCTTCTTTCTTCAGATCTTTACATTTTTTATTTCCCATAATAGTTATCCTTTTTTTATCTCCTGTTCAACATGCTTTAATTTCACATCTACAGGATAATTTGAACGAATATATTCGGCTAAGCGTTCGGCACAATAAACCGACCTGTGTTGCCCCCCTGTACAACCAAAACTCACCATTAAATGTTTAAAGTTTCGCTCAATATATTTTTCAATGGATTGAGAAACGAGAGGAAAAACGCCATCGAGAAATTGTTTCATCTCAGGCTCCTTTTCAAAAAACTGAATCACAGCCTCATCCTTTCCCGTAACAAACTTATATTCAGGATATCTTCCAGGATTATGTATGGCTCGACAATCAAAAACAAAACCGCCCCCATTTCCGCTCATATCATAAGGAATTTCTCTTTTGTACGAGAAACTATTAACCGTAATGGTAAGTGCATTTATTTTTTTTAATTTTTCATTGAAAGTTAAAGCCTCCAGCACTTTCTTCAACTCGGGTATTTTAAGAGGAAGAGGATGATTTTTTAATAAATAAGATATATTTTCCAGCGCAAAAGGAATACTTTTTAAAAAGTGTTCTTTCTTTTCATAAAAACCCCTGAAACCATAGGCACCCATGGCCTGCATTATTCGTATATAAACATAAGCTGCAAAATGATCGCGAAAAGAAGGTTCATTAACCTCAATATGTTTTTTTAGTTCCTGTATATAATATAAGTACAACTCCTCCCTAACCTTAGAGGGTATATCTGCTTTTCCATCATAGAGTAATGATGCCAGATCGTACTGAAGAGCCCCCTTACGTCCTCCCTGATAATCAATAAACCAAGGCTCTCCTTGCTTTACCATTACATTTCTTGATTGAAAATCGCGATACAAAAAATAGTGATGATCAGCTTCCAACAAAAACTTAATCAGACGATTAAAATCATCTTCCAAAGCCTGTTCATCAAAAGGAATCTGGGCTAGTTTTAAAAAATAATATTTAAAATAGTGCAAATCCCATAGCATTGATTGTTTATCAAAGGCCTTACGCGGATAACACAAATCAAAGTCGAGCCCTTCTGTACCCTTCAACTGAAATTGAACCAGTTGTTTAATCGTCTTCTTATAGAAATCAATCAATATGACAGAGAAACCCTCCTCTGCCCTAATCTCCTGTAAAAAATCAAACAAGGTGGTATGTCCTAAATCTTCTAATAAATAAATATCCTGTTCTATATTCTTAGCATAAATCTGAGGAACCTTAAGACCTTGTTTATAGAAATGTTCAGAAAAACCAAGAAAAGCTTCATTTTCCTTTCTGTCAGAATTAAAAGCTCCTAATGCGGATTTACTACCTCCACTCAAACGGATATATTCTCTGTATGAACCCGAAGGAGGAAGCAGAGTCATCGATTCGACTTTCTCACCTGACCATTGGGTAAACATTTTCATTAACAGTTGTTGTATCTCAAGTTTCATTCTTTTTCTTTTTATCTATTAAGTTACCAAAACTAATGAAATATCAGTTTAAACACATTAAGATTTTATTCCTCTCATGAAAAAATATTCAGAAATAAAGACCAATAGGCAACAACAGGACTAATAATAGCTTTTATACATGATTTTCAATGAATATCTAAATAGATAGAAAACAAAGCTTTATATTCCTCTGCAACAGATTATAAATCACACCCGTGTTTAATTGAATGCCGAAGCAAAACAAAAAAAGCCGGATAAATGTCTTTATCCGGCTTTTATTTTGTTTTTCATTATTTCAGTAATCGTATTCCATCATCTTCAATTGCAATAATTTTTTGTTTGTACAAGGCACCAACAGCTTTTTTAAAGTTCTTTTTGCTAATTCCTAAACGACGCGTCACTTCATCTGCAGGACTTTTATCGGTCATATCAATGAACCCATTTGCTTTTTCGAGTCTTTTCAGAAGCGTTTGTGCTATACCATCTACTTTTCCGTAACCCGGTTTTTCAAGAACCAGGTCAATTTTCTCATCCTCGCGTACTTTTTTAATATAGCCCTTCATCTTATCTCCTTTCCTGAGATTTCGATAGACCTCATTATCATAAAGAATACCGGTATGGGCTCCGTTAATGATTGCCTTATAACCCAATTCCGATTGATGAAAAATCATCAAATCCACTTCCTGTCCTTCTTCATAATCAGAAGGCAGATTATCTAAGAACTTCTCTATTTTTGTAGAAGCGACTATTCTTCTACTTTCATCATCGAGATAAACGTAGACCACATAATTCTTTCCTTTCTCTATATTTACTTTCTGCTCCCGAAAAGGAACCAACAAATCCTTAGGCAATCCCCAATCCATAAAGGCTCCCACTTTACTAACCTCTATGGCTTTTAAGCAGGCAAACTCTCCAACAATTGCTTCGGGCATTTCTGTAGTAGCAATCAGGCGATCTTCCGAATCGAGGTAAATAAAAACCTCCAACTCATCATCTACGCTACAATTAACCGGTACATAACGACGGGGCAACAAAATCTCACCCAACTCATCCCCGTCGAGATATAAACCAAAATCTAAATCCTTAACTACTTTTAATACGTTATATTTCCCAATTTCTGCCATTACTATTTTATTTATGTATGCAAAGATAGGTATTAAGTTGAAAGTACCTTAGCAGCATAAGGCTAAGAGCTAAATACTTTTAACTTACTACTGATTCACAGATATAAGTTGGCGCAAAGTCACGATCCTGAATCATTTTTTCAGCTTGTTTAGCGATAGTACTTCCCGAAAGAACAAGGACAGTATCTATTCCAAATTGATGCCCACCAATAATATCCGTATCCAGTGTGTCCCCCACCATTAAAACATCTCGTTTATCTACTTCTTTCTTTCGACCAACAATACCCAATGCGTATTTAAAGATACTCACATCAGGTTTACCAAACCTAAAAAACTGACGATCAGCAACAGCCTCAAACATATTGGCAATGCTACCAATAGCCACAGCCGTTTCACCATCACTAACCGGATAAATAAGGTCAGGATTAGCTACAATAACAGGCACTTCTGTTCCTCTAATGGCATTGAGTGTTTTATTTATACCAGACTGAAATTCATAACCACCATCATCAAAAAGCATGATGGCTTCTAACTTTGGATAATCAGCAGGCATTAATTCATCAATCCGTACCGGGACTAAATCGGCCAACCTGATAAAATACTCAGATGTCTCTCTTCCCAAATAAGCCACCAAAGAGCCCTTACTTACATTTTCTTTTAAAAAATCAGTACTCATCATAGCCGACGATACCATATTATCGGCCTTTATAAGATCTATACCGGCATCGTGATAAGCTTTAGCCAGCAATTCAGGAGAACGAGAAGCGTCATTGGTAATAATATAAAAATCAATACCCTTTTCCTTCAGGAAATCTAACATTTCCCTTACGCCATTCATCAAACCGTTGTGTGTTTTCAAAACCCCATAGGCATCAAAAAAGATCACTTTATAATTTATTGCAATTTTCTTAAATTCCTGTATCTCCATTCGTTCCATCCATTTTATTAAATATCAGCGTATCCGTTTTATTTTCCAAAATAAGCTGCAAGCCCTCCAATCTATAATTAAACATTTTGCCCGAGACAATATTAAAGAATTCTTTCTCTACATGATCATTAACACAGGCCATTTTAGTACTTAAAATAGCTTGAAAGAATATTTTATTTCTACCAAAATATATGCCAGCAGTAAAATTATTACATCCTAAAAAGCCAGATACCTTTTGCTGATCCAATTGTATATCAATAAACGGCTCCTTCCTAAGGGTATATTCACTGATCATTTCATCATTGATGGATTTTAACTTCCAGCTATCATGCAAAAGTAAATCACCATAATACTCACCCATTCCCGAATAAGTTACAAATTCCTTATCCTTTTTAGTTTTGACATCCACATAGACCCGATAAGGTTTAGTTTCTTGAGCCATTCTTACCTGGCTATCATTTTTCTGAATTCTTATTTTCAATTCCACACCATCACCCTTTACGGTATAGTTTACCTCAGGCGTTTCCTCACTCTGTCCCATCTGCAATATTGGAATAAAAGCCTCCTCATTCAATTCAGGAATTGTTAGGCTAATACTTTTATCAAAATCTATTTCCAATGTCCACAAAGGCTCCTGTCCCACAGCAAAAAAATCGACTCCACGCATTTGCATTTCATTGTACACATCATTATTAGAAGCATTCACATGCTCCATTTCTTTCAATACTGGCTGTTTTAGCATATGACAAGATATCAAAGTTCCAAACGCCAGTGCCGTAATAAATATTCGTTTCATCATTAGTCTTTTAAAAACAATAATCCAAGATAAAAACATTCCTTAACACTAATAAGATCAGTAATAATAAGGTCAGTTCATTTATAATACTTATTTTTGCCCCCGTTTCTATACAAAACGGCAATAAAAGAAAAATATTTATAAATGATTACAGTATCTAATTTAAGGATTCAATTTGGAAAAAGAACTCTTTTTCAGGATGTAAATTTGAAATTCATACAAGGCAACTGCTATGGCATTATTGGAGCCAACGGAGCGGGTAAATCCACTTTTTTAAGAATTTTAAGTGGAGAACTTGACTCTACCGGCGGAACAATAACCTTTGGTCCCGAAGAGCGTCTTTCCGTTCTAAAACAAGATCACCACGAGTTTGATGAATTTTCAGTTTTAGATACTGTAATGATGGGGCACACTCTACTTTGGGAGGTTATGCAAGAAAAAAACACCTTGTATGCCAAACCCGACTTCTCTGACGAAGACGGTGTGAGAGTATCTGAGCTAGAAGAAAGATTTGCTGAAATGGATGGCTGGAACGCAGAGAGCGATGCAGCTAACCTTCTTAGTGGGTTAGGGATTAAAGAAGACATGCATTATTCACAAATGGGTACTTTAAGCGGTAAGCAAAAGGTGAAAATATTATTAGCTCGTGCCCTCTTTGGAAAACCAGATAACCTTTTATTGGATGAGCCAACCAACGATCTTGATTTAGACTCTGTTAGCTGGCTTGAGAATTACCTTTCTAACTTTGAAAATACCGTTTTAGTGGTATCACATGACCGTCACTTTCTGGATGCAATTTGTACTCATACCGTAGATATTGACTTTGGCAAAGTTCAGATGTTCTCAGGAAATTACAGCTTCTGGTACGAATCAAGTCAATTAGCTCTTCGCCAGCAACAACAACAAAACAAAAAAGCTGAAGAAAAGAAAAAGGAACTGCAGGAGTTTATCTCTCGTTTTAGCGCTAACGTGGCTAAAAGTAAACAAACCACCAGTCGTAAAAAAATGCTTGAGAAATTGAATGTCGAAGACATTCAACCTTCTACCCGTAAATATCCAGCTATTATATTTACACCGGAAAGAGATCCGGGTAATACTATACTCGAGGTACGCAACTTAAGCGCATCTAAAGAAGGAGAAATTTTATTTAAAGATGTTTCGTTTAACGTTGAAAAAGATGACAAAATCGTTTTCTTATCCAGAGATCCACGAGCAATGACGGCTCTCTTTGAAATTATCAACGGACACGCAGAGCCCGATACCGGCGAATACAGATGGGGACAAACCATTACTACTGCCTATCTGCCTGTTGAAAACTCAACATTCTTTAATAATGATTTAAATATTGCAGACTGGCTTAGCCAATTCTCTGATGACACCACAGAAATGTTTATTCGCGGATATCTGGGTAAAATGCTCTTCTCCGGAGAGGAGATATTTAAAAAATGTAAGGTGCTTTCTGGAGGTGAAAAAATGAGGTGTATGATTTCACGCATGATGTTGAAAAATGCCAATACCTTAATTCTGGATACTCCTACCAACCACCTTGATTTGGAATCTATTCAGGCATTTAACGAGAAACTATCTCAATTTAAAGGTATTGTTCTATTCTCCAGTCACGACCACGAATTTATTCAAACAGTAAGTAATCGTATTATTGAATTAACACCCAATGGTATTATTGATAAACAAACTGAATATGATGATTATATTTCAGACGAAACATTAATTGCCAAAAGAGACAATATGTATGCTTAAGCACGAAAGTGAATACTTATAATAAGACTTTAAAAAAGCCGGCCAATTAAGCCGGCTTTTTTAG
>JBFHKL010000083.1:0-14576 GCA_041595375.1 Saccharicrinis sp. | reverse complement strand
ATAAAGAGCTTGTCTTTGCCAAACTGTTGCTGGCCAACTTTGATATTCTTCATGCGCTGTATTTGCCTTTTTTTTCTCAACGAAATTAATGAGGATTATCGAATTAAACACAAAAATTAGTCATGTTTTTATCTTCCTCAAGTATTTTATAAGTGTTGTTTCTAAGCGAATTGTCTGTGTTCTGGTTAATTGACAATTAACCTTGATGCAACACGTAAAACAACATTAATAAAATTGGGCGCTAAATTAGTAAATAGTTACCACATAAAGGTTAAAAGAAAAGTTTATCTAAAAAAAAGATTAAAACAGACATGAAATTGAACAGATAACTATGTACTTGATATAGATATTCATTTGGAGAATAATACTTTTTTACCTTTGCATTTTATTCATTAATAAAAGTGCAGCATTGAATTTTGATCCATATAAAATAGATTTACCTGTTGTTGAGGTAATAGACCAGGTTAGGAGTGTTTTGAAAGACGAGAATACCTTAGTTGTGAGTGCTCCAGCCGGAGCAGGGAAGAGTACCTTGTTGCCTTTGTCGCTTATAAATGAAGATTGGTTGGGCGATAAAAAAATAATTATGCTGGAACCACGTCGGTTGGCAGCTAAAACCATTGCCATGCGAATGGCCGATTTGTTGGGTGAGAAAGTGGGAGGATCTGTGGGTTATCGTATTCGTTTTGATTCCTGTGTTTCTAAAAATACAAAGATAGAAGTGGTGACCGAGGGGATTCTGACAAGAATGTTGCAAAGTGACAATGCCATTGAGAATGTGGGGATGGTTATTTTTGATGAGTTTCATGAGCGTAGCTTGTTTGCTGATGTGGCGTTGGCCTTATCAAGGGAAAGTCAGCAGGTTTTACGAAGCGACCTAAGGATAATGATTATGTCGGCTACTTTAAACTTACCGCAGTTATCATCCATGCTTAATGCCAAGGTAGTTCAAAGTGAGGGCAGGATGTTCCCGGTGGAGATAAAGTACGAAGGAGAAGCGGATATGATGATGCTTCCTGAATTATGTGCCCGTCTGGTAAAAAAAGTAGTTGCTAATGAGGAGGGTGATGTTCTGGTGTTTTTGCCTGGAGAAGGAGAGATTAGAAAATGTGAAACAATACTTAAAAGAAATTTAAAGGGTATAGCTATTCATCCTTTGTTTGGACAGTTACCCCCATCAAAACAGTTTGCTGCCATAATGCCCAATAGGGAAGGGAGGAGGAAAGTTGTGTTGGCAACTTCAATTGCAGAAACCAGCTTAACAATTGAAGGAATAAAAGTGGTGGTGGATTGCGGTTATACTCGTACCATGCGTTTCGATCCGGGATCTGCCTTATCAAGATTAGAAACGCTGGAGATAACTAAAGATGCTGCAGATCAAAGGGCAGGCCGTGCCGGTCGTTTGTCGCCCGGAGTATGTTACCGTATGTGGACAAAGGCCACTCAATCTCGTTTAAGAGCGCATCGTACACCTGAAATAGTAGAGGCCGATCTGGCTTCTGTTGTGCTTGATTTGGCTGTGTGGGGAATTTCAAAACCCAATGATTTAATATGGTTAACACCTCCGCCTAAGGCTGCTGTTGCTCAGGCTTCCGATTTGTTGGATCAATTGGAAGCCATTGAAGGAGGTAAAATTACAGAACAAGGAAAGAAAATTAACCAGCTTCCATGTCATCCGCGTATAGCACATATGTTAATTATGGCACAGGATGAGGGTTTAGCCCCTCTGGCCACAGATATAGCTGCTCTTTTAGAAGAGCGTGATCCGCTGGATAAAGAAGCTGGAATAGATATCAATTTACGAATAGAGGCTCTTAGAAAATATAGGAAAGGTCTTCTTGAGAATAAGATCTTGCGCCGTATTGAAAAAGTGGCTGCTCAGTACCGGAAAATGCTGCACATAGAAGCAAAGAATGATGCTGTGGATCCATTTGAGACAGGTTTGTTGTTGGTTTTTGCCTACCCCGAAAGGATAGCTCATGCCAAGCCGGGTAATAATGCTCAGTTTAGGTTAGCCAATGGCGCTATTGCTGCTGCCGGACATAAAGATGATTTGGCTCATGAGGAATGGCTGGCTGTGGCGCACCTAAATATGCGTGATACTACGGGAAAAATATTTCTAGCCTCCCCCTTGAATCCTCGTGATCTGGCTCCAATGGTCAAGAAAAAACAGTTGGTGGAATGGGATACCAAACGTGGAGGTTTTAAGGCCGAAAGTAATTTGTGCATTGGGCATATCGTTCTTCAATCAAAACCCTTACACGATTTTGATGAGGAACAAAAAATAATGGCTATCTCAAAAGCGATTGCCAAAGAAGGGGAGTGGTTGTTGGATTGGAATAAAGACGTAACGCAATGGCAAAACAGGGTGTTGAGTCTGAGAAAGTGGAATCCCAAGGAGGTTTGGCCTGATGTTAGTACAACGGCATTGTTAGAAGAAAATGAAAAGTGGTTGGTGCCTTATTTGTCAACGATCCGAAAGCCGGAAGACCTGAAGAAAATAAATATGAGTGAGGTGTTGATGCATCATCTGAGCTATGCAAAACAACAGCAGTTAGAAGAGTTAGCTCCTGAAAAAATTCAGGTCCCCACAGGTTCTCATATAAAGATACAATATCAGGCAAATGGAGATGTACCCATTTTGCCTGTTCGTTTACAGGAGATTTTTGGATGGCAGGATACGCCTACCGTTAATGGAGGTAAAATAAGTTTGCTGATGCATTTGCTTTCACCGGGGTTTAAGCCTGTGCAGATAACAGCCGATTTAAGAAGCTTTTGGAGAGGTGCTTATTTTGAGGTGAAAAAAGAATTAAAAGCCAGATATCCCAAACATAAATGGCCGGATGATCCCCTGACTGCGGTTCCCAATAGAAAGTAAAGTTCGTTGAAAGAGTTATGTTAAAGGATGGGGTTTTCTGTGTGCGTTGAAATATGCTATAGTCCATTACTTCAGTTTGAAATGTTAGTAGGTAATTTTTTGCACATTGTGTTTTTTAAGCTGTATATTCCTAATAAGCTTTTAGAGTAGCTTTCTTGACAATAGCTGAGTTTAAACGTAAATTTACAGATATGACATGTTTCATTTAAATATCTGCTTATGTCGCACGAGAAGTCACTTCATGATGGGAAAAGGAAAAAGAATATCCGAAAATCCTTAAAAGAAAAGCGTGCCGAGAAAAGGCTTAAACAAGAGGTTAAGCTTCACGCCAGGAAGCCACGGAGTAAAAAAACGTTGCTCGAAAGTATTCAGTAGTATCCGTTTTCTAGTTATACGTCATTATAGCCTGTAATTGTTTATGCAGGCTATTTTTATTTTACAAATACAGATTATAATTACCTTTAAATATGATGTGTCGAGAGATTCGTATGTGTAATAATAACTGTTTTTTCAGCGCTAAAGGTGATTGTAAAGTTGGTTAAAAATTTAATTTACTTAGGTTCTGTTTTGTTTCGAACATAGTGTTGTTTTCTATTCGCTTGTTCAATTATAACAATCGTTTGTTGTTTGGTGCCTCAAAATATCATTCTGCCATAAAAGGCCTGTTTGTTTTTTTGCTTCACATCATCCTGTTATATCTGTGTAAAGTTTTTAAATTAGCATGCTAGGAACTTTTTTGAAAAAAATCTCTAATTCTATTAAATACAGTCTTATGGTCATTAAGAAATTATTATTGCTATTCACAGTCTTATTTACTGTAACGGTATCTCAGTCGCAAACGAAAGAAAAAGATGCCTTTGCTGAAATGGATAAGAAATACGAGGAAAAAATGCAGCAAATGGAGCAGGAGTACGCCAGAAATAGGGAGCGAATGCAGAAAGAGTACGAAATGCGCATTAAGAGAATGAATGATGAATTTGAAAAGTATCTGAAGAAAGCATTTAAAGAAGTGGCGCAGAAAGATGAAGTTATCAAGACTACAGAAGTACCTAAGCCTATTGATCAACCCGTTTATCAGCCTTCGAAAACAATTGTATCAGCAAAGGATTTGGCTCCTGTGTCGGATCCTATTATTCCAAAAATGGCAGTGGAGGATGCTCCGGCTTATTCTATAGCCCCTATTGTAATGCCTGTAGACGGAATGGATAAATATAAGCAGTCATTTGCAATCGACTTTTTTGGTAGTAAGGCAAGTTTGTATGTCGATTCCCGTATGAAGTCGTTGAGCCTAAATTCAGTAAAAGGGGATAGTTTTGCAAAATACTGGGATGATTTTAGTAAAGTATATTATCAGATTTACCTTGAATCGTTGTTGGCTTATGCTGCGAAAACCAATTTAAACGATTGGGGTATTTATCAACTGATTGATCAGTCTTCAAAGCAATTATATGGTTCATCAAATAATCAGGAGATGTGGAAATGGGCTATGTTGAACCAGGCAGGATATCAGGTTAAAATAGGTTATAGTGGTTCTATGGTTTGTGTGATGCTTCCTTTTATGCAAGAGGTTTATGGTAAACCATATTATCATATTGGCGGATACAATTACTATCTTCTGGATGATAAATTAGGAAAGAAGAGTGTGTATACCTATGAAGATAATTTTGGCGGAGCATCGAAAAAAATAGATTTGGATCTGCCTTTTGCCTTAAATTTTGAAGATGAGGATAATTTTGTGGTACGAAAAACTTTTTTGCCCAAAGAAAAGGATCCATTGGTATTAAAGATGAATAAAACCACCATGGCGTTCTTGGCAAGTTATCCACAAACTGATAATACAGTTTATCTGAATGCTGCTATGTCTGTTTCGGTAAAAAATGCCCTCTACGAATATGTGAAACCGCGTATTGTAGGTATGTCAGAGAGCGAGGCTGTCACTTATTTTTTAAATTATCTGCATCATTCATTCGAATATAAAACAGATAGAGATCAGTTTGGTAAGGAGAAAATGTTTTTTCCGGATGAAATCTTTTATTATCCATTCTCCGATTGTGAAGATAGGACTGTATTATTTACACGTATGGTTAACGATTTGTTAGGTATAGATGTGGTTGCATTAACATACTTTAGTCATATGGCTGCTGCTGTATCTTTCACTTCTTCGGTAGAGGGATATAGTTTTATTGTAGGAGGACAAAATTATACTATTTGTGATCCAACCTATATTGATGCACCTATAGGTTCTGTTATGCCTGATTATAAGGATTATACTCCCATTGCGATTAAGATCAATAACAATAATAAAATGAGTAATGTTTGGCAGTTGATTGCCAGGAATATAGAGAAAGATAATGAAGGGAAAATTTTTATCGCCGACAGGAAAATAGCAGAAAATGGGAAATATATAGTTTCCGGATGGTTTACCGATGAGGTAGAAATAGGAGATAAAAGGTATAGAGCAGCTAATAATAGTCGTGATTTATGGTTTGCTACCTATGATAATACAGGAGCAATGGAGTGGTTTTTACCCGTTGGCTGCACGGGATATGGATTTACTCAGGCTTTTAATGTAGGTAAAAATGGAAATGTATATGCTCTAGTAAATTATACTGGAGCAATAAGTGTCAATAGTCGTCAGTTGTGCAACAGCGATCATGCCGCACATCTTATTTTAGGAATTTCGGGTAGGGGACAAACGATATTGGGCGAAAATGTTGATTATCAGGTTCCGGAAGGGAAAAAACTGGCATTCTATGGTAAGTTTAAACCTGATGGGACAAAAGTAGATCTGTTATCTTTCCCTACAGATAAGGTTAGGTTTGATTCGCAGATAACCGTAGATTCTCAAAATGATGTGGTAGTTCGTGGTATTGTAGGTGAAATAGAGGGACTGACCAAGGAGGTGCCCATTAATCTATCCATGGCTAGTTATAGCACTGAGGCGGAGCTTGAAGAGTATATGGATGATTTTAAAAAACAACAGTATAATAAGCATATTGTACCCTTGTTTGCAGCAGTAAAGGTGCTTTCTAAAAATGGGGGTAGTATTTCCGGATTGCATGTTCGTGATCTGATACGCAAAAATAATCCGGAATTTCCCAAAGAAAATCCGGAGGTTTATGAAGGTCTTTTACGAATGCAATTTGTGGTGAATGAAGGTGGTGTTGTGAAAATAGAGACTTATCAAAAGAAAAAAGTATCGCTGTTCTCCATGAGTATCAGTAATAATAGTAATCTGCAAATTGTAAAAAGCTCGAACGATACCTATACCTTAAATTTCTTAAATGGGGTTCAGGTAGGAAAGGCCTTTATCTGGTATGATTTAAATTTTTTAGAACTGAATCGTAATGGCGCTATGTTGTTTGATTATGATGATGATCACACCAGAAAAACGGTTGGAATTGATAAAATTGTTAATTAATATAACCTTTAGGTCTGAAATAGGAGGAGGTGTAATTCTCTTGCCTGTTCCCAAGTGTGTATGTTTTTTGAAGAGACATGCTGATTTGTTTTTTATGAGCAATATTGGATAGTAGTTTATTATTGTTTAGCCTTTTAAGTAGGTAGGGAAAGAATTTGTCTGGGTGTTAGTGCATGCAAACTATTGTCTGTACCTTTGCTTCCGATTTCAGCAACTCCTGATAACTAAGTAAACGGTAAATTATAAATGAAGGGATATGTATAATAAAAAACAGAATGAATGGTTAACAAAACTTGCAAATAGGATTAAACCATTCCAACTTAAGATAGAAGTGGGTTTGTTGTTAATTACTTTAATCGGAATGTTGCTTCAGTTAAAAGATATTGCTCCCGGACCCGAGATTGTTTTTGCGTCTTTGCCGGCATTAGCTGTTGTTTATTTTATATTGTCTTTTAAAGATGTAGAGACGAAAATAGTGAGCGATTTTAACTTAAATAAAGTGGCTTATATTTCTTTTTCGGTAGCTATTTTGGGAACGGGGTGGTCGGTATGGAGACTTTCGGGTTCCGGACAGATGATTCTTATTGCATCTTGTGCCATGTTGATATGCTTGGTTGCATCAATATTATTAAGAATTAAAAATAAAGAAGAAAAAGTTATTGATTCAGAAATCATTAGAATGCTTATTATTCTATTTGTGGTCGGGTCTTTATATGTAACAAGAGATACCAATGGGCTCACACATAAAGAAGTTCGCATAGAAAAAATAAATAATTAATGGAACAGCGTGCAAAACCATATTTTTTAAATAGTCAGACCTTGGGCCTATACGATATAGTTAAGCAAGTAGATCAAAAAACGATTGATGTGCTTGGGCTGCAACAAACAGATAAAGACTTGATAAAATATGATAAATCTTTAATTTGTTAGGCATTACAGAAATAAGAATTTATGAGTTAAAAATCTACATCTTATCATAAATTTTACAATCATTAAATAATTTCGTGTTTTATGCCGTTGATTAAAGATATTCATAAAAAGAGTTTGCCTGTTCTTACGATAATGCTGGCTTCTCTAGTTACCTTATCTCCTTTTGCCATTGATTCTTACCTGGCAGCTATGCCATTGATGGCTACTTTCTTTGGTGTGCATATTAGTGTGGTGGAGTTAACCATTACGCTTTATTTTTTAGGATTTGCGCTGGGTAATTTTTTTGGAGGACCCTTGTCTGATTCTTTTGGTAGGCGAACGATAGCCCTTTCTGGAATTGCGTTATATGGAATTGCTTCGTTTTTTATCACTTCATGTACTTCTATACAACAGGTTATTTTAATCAGAGTACTTCAAGCTTTTGGAGGTGGATTTGCAACTGTAACCGCTAATGTGTTTATACGTGATTGGTTTAGAGGTAAGCAAGTGGCCAGACTGGTTACGGTAGTGAGTATGATGATGATGTTGGCGCCTTTATTTGCTCCTGTTATAGGTGCTGTATTAATAAAAATAAGTGGGTGGCAGGCTGTTTTTTATTTTATGGGAACATTTGCTGCTTTTTTATTTATGGCTTTTTTCTTGTTAATTCCGGAGTCTCGGGAAAAGGCTCTACTTACTAAACGTATAACAGCTGATCAGTTATGGGGGAAGTATCGGGTGTTTTTCTCTCACCGGCAATCAGTAATAACGCTTTTTGCTGTAAGTTTTTCTATGTCAGGATTATACATATTTTTAACCACGGCATCGTTTATTTATATTGATTTTTTTGGCATTGAACAAGAAAAATTTCCTTTGCTTTTTGGGTCGAATGTGTTATTAAATATCTTGCTGTCATTTTTAAATACTTTCTTGTTAAAGTCTTACAAACCAAAGTATTTGTTGCGTGCAGGTTTGTTGTTGCAACTTGTGGCTGGTGCTATTTTGTTTGTGGTTGTACGTTCCGAAACACCCATGTTTTGGCCAATGTTTATAGGGATTGTGCTTTTTGTGGGAAGTTTGGGCCTGATATTTGGAAATGGTACTGCAGTGATTCTTAATCATAATCCTAAGGTAGCAGGTTCTGCCAATGCCACTATTGGTATTATGCGTTTTATCATAAGTTGTGTTATAGGTAGCCTGATTGCCTTATTTCATTCTGAGAATTTAGTTCCAATTGGGACTGCGATGTTTTGTTGTTCTCTAATTGGTAATGTGTTATATGCTGTGGTAATGCGTCAATATAATCAAATAGATAAGGATGAATAAGATGAATCTGAGAGGAGGAGTTATTATGATAGGTTCGCTGTGGTGGGATAGTTCATTGATTCGTAGAACCTGGCGTGATAAATATCTGTCTGCACCAGATAAGTATTGTTTTGTAGATTTTAATATTAGGTATGGCAGGCAGGCTGGAACAAGGAGTAATACCTATACGATGATCTATAATAATCATCCATCCACGCAGGTGGGAAAAGCCATTGTATGGCCCTTTAAATATCAGGTGCAACAGTATGCTTATCTCGAAGAACAAGCGTATGCCATAGTTTTAGCCGAAGGAATTTGTGAGGGACAAGCATTTAAGTTAGTTGCTGACTGGGGTGCGGTTGCTATACTGGTGAATCCTAAATTAGAAGAAACTCACGCTCGTGAACTTAAGCATAAATGGCAGGAATTATATGGGACTGTTCGGGTAGATTCAAAGCAATATGCTATTGAAGGAGAGCAGCCGGTTATTGATGATAAAGGTTTTTTTCAACTGGATTGGAGGCCGGAGATGGATCAATTTGATTTTTTAATAGGAACAGCTATAGTGCCCAAACCTCATCGTTTACTTTGTGCAAAAGAAATTGCCTGTAATTTTATAGACCAACATTACAGAACCTATTTTGATAATAATTTACATGCTGGATTGAGAACCTTTCAGGATGAGGAAATATTATTTTATCTGGAGAAAGAGTGAGGGTATTATTGATGAACTATGAGAAAATGTAATAAAACATTTTTAATTTGTAGCTTAAAAGAAGGATCACATGCATACTTTTATTTCTGTTGATGAACATATCTCTTTGTATCCATTAAAAATGGCTGATGCAAAGGAGATTTTCACTTTGATCTCTCAAAATAGAGCGTATCTCGGAAAATGGTTGCCTTTTATTGCTCTGACAAGGGAACAGAAAGATACCACTTGTTTTATAGAGGCGATGATACATGCAAGGAATGAAGAAATGGAATTTGTTTTTACGATGCTGTATAAAGGCGGCATTGTTGGGTTAATAGGATTGAGGATAGTAGATAAAATAAATAGAAAATCGGAAATTGGATACTGGATAGCTGAGTCTTTTCAGAAAAAAGGTATTGTTAGTAAGTCGGTTAGAGGTATACTTGGCTTTGCTTTTAATGAAAGGGGCATGAATAGAGTGCAAATAAAATGTGCCGTACAAAATGAGCCTAGTCGAAGAATTCCTCAACGATTGGGTTTTCTTTTTGAAGGTATTGAGCGTGAGGGAGAACTGTTGTTGAATGGTGAATTCACTGATCTTGAGGTGTATAGTTTGCTAAAAAAAGAATTCTGATTTTTTAGGTCACCTTTCTTCTCTTGTCGAAGAGAATGCCGGGCGTCCGTTTTGTTCTTTTAAAACTATCTGTACTACATAAACATGAGCAAATCAGAAAGGCAACAAAGCAACATTAAAAAAAAGCGGGGTTAAGTATTATAAAGGTAAAACAGCTTTAGTTTATACCTGTCTTTATATTTGCTCTTTCATGATTAACCATACAATTGAATGTTTAAGTCGTTAGGTAATTAATCCAATATTATAGATATTTGTAAGCGTATTAAATGGCGTGTAAGTATGAATGCATCTCCATTTATAATTTTTTCATCAGTGTCGGTTTCGTTTTAGTCAGTACTTTGTTAGTCAGGCATTCCGAAATATCTAATGGTTCAAAAATATTCTTGTTCAATAACCTTAGTTTTTCAGGATTAAAAACATTGAAAAGTGAAGGTTTTATGTTTTATTAAATGCATAAACCAGGACTGTTGATCATTTATATATTTATTAGTATTCTTCTTTAGTAATTGTTTATATGAATAAGGTTATTGGATTTACGATCTCACACAAAGAGATTGATCATGGTGATATAGATATTTTTAATGTGGGTTTGCAGCTCCTTCATTTTAAAGCAGCAGGGTTTAACGTGTATTTGTGGGGAATTGGCAATCTAAAAGAATGTACCATCAATGATTCTTACAGCCTTTCGTTTCCTTTAAGTAATAATTTATTGGATAGAAATATATTAATTACAGTTTTAGAGAATAGTATTGAGGTTGAAAATGATTGGTTAGGATGTATTCCTGTTTTTTATAATAAAAAGGAATTGATCGTATCTACTTTAAGCTTAAAAACTTTTAAGGGTAAAGATATTAATATTAATGGAGTACATAGTTTTTTGCGATTTGGCTATTCTGTATACCAGGAAACAGCTTATTCTGATGTTAAATATTTAAGGTATTATTCAAAACTTATTGTTAAACAAAATTCATTTGACATCCTTTTAAAAGACGATCCTGCCAAGAATAGTGATTGGTTAAAGCATTCCTATGACGAAGCAGATGTTCTTTCCTCTATAAAAGCATATGTCAACGCGGTAGAGAAAAAAGTTGACGGCTCTATTGTTTTGCCTACTTCTGCAGGCTTTGATTCCCGACTGTTGAATGTTATGGTAAATGATAAGTCTAGAGTTAAATCGTATACCTATGGTGTTAGTCAGAATCAATCCCGAAATAAACAAGTGGTATATGCATCAAAACTGGCTAAAATTTTAAATACCCAATGGAAACACGTTGAGATTTCTTCGTTTTATGACTTAATGCCTCAGTGGCATAAATTATTTGGTTTTTCTGTTCATTTGCACGGTATGTTTTACATTGCTTTCTATAAGAAGATCATAGAACAAAATAAGAACAATGTAGTGTCTTTATTGAGTGGGATTATTGGAGATGTTTGGTCTGGTAATGTGATTAATCCTACTATTGATTGTTTTGAAAAACTTTCCTATCTGGGTTATACACACGGTTTAGCTTTACAACCCGAAAAAATTGTAAATGATGGGTACTCTAACGAAAAAAAATTTTATAATCTTAACAAGGAGTTTTTAAATGATCATCGCTTTGCTTTAGTTTCGTCAATGCGAATGAAACTTATGCTTCTTTGCCATTTGACACAACTGCCTGAGTATTTTGGTATACCTGTTTGGACTCCTTTTCTTGATTTTAATATCGCTACCAAGATTCTTTGTATACCACATTCAAGATGGAAAGGCAGAAAATGGCAAATTGATTATTTTAAACAAAATAAAGTATGGTTGGAAGAGATGAACCTTAGTTATACCAAAAATAATAGAGTAAACTTTATAGGTGCGTCTAATTATAAATTTGAGCCTATTGATCCAGAGTGTTTAAATGGTGTTGTAAGTCCGGAGGATATTGATAAGATTAATAATATTTTGAAAAAACAGACCCCAAAACATATATTTATGAATAAAGTTATGACTACTCCAGTTGTAAAAGTTATGTTAGGAAAGTTAGGTGTAAAAGATAAGTATATGCAGGCTGTTAATGAGTATAATGTAATTAAGGCAATAGATATGTCCTTTAAGGATAATAAGCTGTAAGCATTAAAATTATAAAAGGTCTGTTCATTCCTTGTTGCTCAAATATTATTTATTTTGCTGATTCATAAACTATGCTTATCAGCCAGTCTTTTATTGAGTAGGGATTTTGTGTTGATTTTTAGTTATGCGTATTTGAGTTCGTTGCTGCAATTTGTGTTTGGAAGGTGCCAGTTATGATGATTTTTATTTACGAACAGATTATAACTAAGTATAATTATTTTGATGTATTCGGTTGCCTTGTAATGCCGATTTGTTAATGATCTGAGCTTTATCTGCGTTTCACAGGGAAAGCTCAATCATTATTATTTCAAAATCCTTCGGAACGGGCTATCGGCATTATACCAACATTGTAAAAGGCTTATTTCATGTTCAAAATGGTTTTATATTCCATTTTCTTGCGTGCATGCCTTGAGCTAATTCTCTTGTCAAAGAGGTATAATGTGTAATCTATGGCTTAAACTATCATGGAAAAATACTATCGTATATTATTTTCAATTTCATAGTTTAAGTCTTTCATTAGCTGCACATCTAAAATTGAGTTAATGTGTTCTATCTCTGTTTTAGTCAATTTTGCTAAATACTTTTTTTCTTTGTAGAAATTATATTTATCACTAGAAAAGGTATTTGATGATGATACTTTTTTAATGTTAGTTTTGGAATTGCTTTTCAGGAGCCTGAATTTTTCTGGTAAATTAAATTTTTCTTCTATTTTTTTGAGCTCGTTATCGGAGTCTGTTAAAAGGTCTATGTATTTAATGAAAATGATTCTTGGTTCATGTTTAGCAAACTCTATCCATTTGGCATAAAAGTTATTGTATTCGTGTATGTAATGATAACTAGCTTTAGGCCAGTTGCATTTTATTGCCCAGTTAGAATAGCTTGTAAACCATGAGTAAGGATCCTTAGAAATAAGAATTATACCGTCAATTTGTTTTTTTAATTCTAATGATTTTTCGTAATCTGAAAATGAATGAAAGACTAAATTATTCTGGTAGTTAGGTTCGGGAATAAAAGTTTTGTCATCGTACAATCTGAAATGTTTTTGTATGGGATGTTTTCTGTCTGAATCATCGTTCAATATTTTTATCCTATATTTTTTCTTTAGTAGTGCTTCCAAATAATTCGTTCCGCTTCTTTGTAAGCCATAATGTAATAAATGCTTCTTCATTGTATTCATGTAAAACTATAGCGCGATGCTATGTATGTTTGATCAGTTGGTTTTATAGAACGTTGTTTGTTTAAATTGTTCTATTCCTCTTCCTTGTTTTTATTTTGAATTTTTGTTTCCTCGTCCCAGTGTGCTTTCTCCATAAGTTTATGAAAGTTGGTTGTTCGGAACATAACCATCAGGTAGGCTATCATACCTGTCCATCCTGTCTGATGACTTGCTCCAATGCCTGCACCGTTATCCCCATGAAAATATTCATAAAACAACAAGTTGTTCTCCCAATGTTCATCTTCTTGGAATTCCTTATACCAACCAAAAACCGGTCTTTTGTTGTTTTCATCTTTTAAAAAAATATTTTCCAGTCGTCTGATGATCTCCTGGGCAACCTCAATTAAGGTCATCATGTTACCTGATCCTGTAGGACATTCCACCTTAAAGTCATCGCCGTAAAAAGCATATTGCTGGTATAGTGCCCGAATGATTACTGTATTAGCCGGAAACCAAATGGGACCTCTCCAGTTGGAGTTTCCTCCAAACATACGGCTGTCTGATTCGCCGGGGATGTATTTCACAGTAAATTCTTCGTCGTTCCAGTTAAATACATAGGGATTTTCTTCGTGGTATTTAGATAAAGAACGGATGCCATACTGACTTAAAAATTCGTTTTCGTCGAGCATGATTTTTAATACACTTCTTAGCTTGCTTTCGTTGAGTATACCCAGTAATATCCGGTTGTTTTTTCCTTTGATAAGAGGATTGGCAATGTTTTTTGATAATCTTTTGGTTCGGGTGATCATATACTGGTATCCTTTCATCAGGCTAGGAATCAGCTTTAAATGTTCGGGTTCTATTACGGTAGCTGCACACATAGGTAATAAGCCAACCAATGATCTTACCTTTAAACGGGTAGCACTTCCGTCAGGAAAGCGAAGTACATCGTAAAAAAACTGATCTTCTTCATCCCACATCTCGTCTTTATTGTCTCCAATTTTATCCATGGCAGAGGCAATTTCCAGAAAGTGGTTATAGTAATCTACTACTTTGTCTTTGTATTCGCTATAGCCAAGGCTGATTAGTTCCATACATATTTCAATCATATTTTGGGCATACAAAGCCATCCATGCATTGCCATCCGATTGTTCTATGTGTCCGCCGGTGGGTAACGGATGACTTCTGTCGAATACTCCAATATTATCTAATCCTAAAAATCCGCCTTGAAAGGCATTCTTAGACGTAGGATCTTTATGGTTAATCCACCATTGAAAATTCCTGTCTAAAGCATCAAAGCAAGTCTTTAAGAAATCCTTGTCAGCAAAATTATACATTTGTTTGGAATTCTTGTATAAGGTAATTACCGCAAATGCATGCACAGGAGGATTAACGTCATTGAAACTCCACTCGTAAGCGGGTATTCTTCCGTCGGGATGAAGGTAATTATCTTGTAAGAATAATTTAAGCTGCTGTTT
>JBFHKL010000082.1:0-14627 GCA_041595375.1 Saccharicrinis sp. | reverse complement strand
TGGAATTAGCTTTGGTGTTAAACCATATAAGGAAAATCCTAACCCTGAAATGTTTGAGAAAATTGTAAGTTTTGAAGTATATAAAAAAACAGAATAATTTGAAAAAAAAGATAAATAACGTGCTACAACATTTTGTATAAGGAATGTAATTGAAGATTTTTAAAAACCTTTAAATCCCTTTATTAATAAGGGATGCAAGAGCCTATGTCAAGACAGTAAAAACTGTGTTTGCCATACAAATTACCATACATTTTTACGCAAAAAACAACTAATAAACAGATATAAAATAAAAACATGAAAATATTATTTTTTATTGAGTTGTAGTTTCATTTTACCTTCCCTTAGCCTCAAAACCTCTAAAAAGCATATTAAAGTATGGCTACCAAAAAGGAAAATTTCTATTTTACACCTCTGATAAAGGAAAGGCTACAATAATAGCTCAAGAAATATCAGAAGAACTTTTATCTGCAAGTAAATTGCCCGATAAATATCATTTATAAGTTATTCTTTAAAAGTAAATTTAGCATCTGTAAGTAATTAAAATAGAAAGATTATGAAGTGGCAGACAAAATCGAATCAGTTTTCAATAACTCGCTCTGAATTTCATGCGGTTAAAGTTGTTGAAGCCATAAAAATTGATTCAGAGAAAGAAACTATTAATTATTTGAAAATTGAAGACTGTATTGAGTATATACAAAAAAGTTTAGATTTTTTTAATTACGATGAAATACTTGTTTCTGATGAATTAGACATCTTGGTAGTCGGAGTTGACAAGGATTTAAAAAGTAGAAGTTCTTTTTTGTGCAAAAAAAATAATAGGAGGTATCATGGTAATGCTATGGTTATTAGAGTACCGAAGAGTGGTAATTTGCAGAAACTTAAGAATACCAAACTAGATTTAGAAATTGTAAAACGTATAATAGATTTTGACTAAATGAATAATACCAAGAATGTAATATATTATAAAGTTGAATCTCATTTATGGAGAAGAAAAATTGGTAACAAGCTTGACAATTTGGTAAATGAAATTGATTTTTCAGATGCGTATGTCAATACAAGTAAAGAATTTCATGATTCATCTCCAATCAAAGCACGAAAAGCAGCTTTCAATCATTACCAAAGCATTATTGAAGTGCTTTATGAAGGATTGGATAAACAATACACAAATGATTATCAGGCTCGAAAGGATTTACAATATTATTTGAATTCCGATAACGATATTGAATTGGGAAATACGACAAAATTTAAAATAACAGATGATTTCTTAAATGGGATTGAAGTTTATCTGGTTGTCGAAAAACCATTAAAAGGCAAAAAGATAAAAGCTAATGGAAAGTACTGTATTCATGGCATTAGATATGTAGATTACATTGACAGACTTGATAATGACTTAATAGAAAATCTGGAAAATTTATTTGCGGAAAATCAGTATTACGAAGAGTTTAACTATCCCACTGAAAAAGAGCAAGTATTAAAACATTTTGACCCAATTGGAGGTAATGCAGAATTCTATTTGCGTACTCCTTTTGATTGGGACGATTTTATGAAAAACTTTGAGGGACAAGAATTAATATAAAATGGCAGGGAAGGCTACAATGTGTTTTTAGTTGAGCTACATTTATGCTAAATCTTTACTTTGTTTTTTATAAAATTAGATTAATGAAACAGTTACTTTTTCTTATTTCTTTAATTCCATTTATCTCTTTTGGTCAGGATTACATACCACATTCTGACGGCCAAATTATTTCTCATACGCACTATACATTATCTTATTCCGAAGAAAATGAACAAGCTAATTGGGTATATTATGCATTAACCCCTGATATGGTTAAAGGAACTGTTAGTAGAACTGATGATTTCAGGGAAGATATGGCAATAGAAGAACGCTCTGCTTCTCTACAAGATTACAAAGGTTCAGGGTATGATAGAGGTCATTTAGCTCCCGCAGCAGATATGAAATTAAATAGAACTTCGATGTCTGAAAGTTTCTACCTATCCAATATGTCTCCACAGGAAGCTTCGTTTAATCGAGGTGGTTGGAAAAATTTGGAGCAACTTGTACGAACATGGTGCTTAGAAGAAGATACAATCTATGTTGTTACTGGCCCTATATTTCAAAATAATAAAGGAACAATTGGTTTGAATCAGGTCACCGTTCCCGGTTATTATTATAAGGTTATTTATGACCCTACTAATGAGGTGAAAATGATTGGCTTTATAATGCCGAATGAAAAACTAACCAACAATCTTGACTCATATACTGTAGCGGTAGATGAAATAGAAAAAAGGACTGGTATTGATTTTTTTTCCCAACTAGATGATGATATAGAGGAATTTTTAGAGGGGGCTAATCATTCTGATAAATGGAGTTTTAATGTGAAACAAACTTCATATTCATCATCAAAAGGTGATGCTTATACTTCTAGCCAATGTAAAGGTATTGCAAAATCAACAGGCGTAAGATGTAAGAAAAAAACCGACAACCCAAACGGGTACTGTCATTATCATCAAAGCCAATGCAAAGACTGAGCTATCCAATAAAATGTTTTCGGGAGGAATAAAACTAATCTTCATATTTAATCTTTCCAATCCGTTTTAACCAACCATCAAGAAACAAATGGTTTTTACCTTTCTTAGCAATTTTGTGATAATATCGGATTCTTGCCTTTTTAATTTCCCAAAACAAATCTTTAGGTGCTTGCATATTGATAGCCGTTAGGGTGTTAAAACCTATAATGCCATCCATCTTCAAATCTTCATCAAAGAATTGGTTTATTACACGTTGAACGCCTCTGGCTCCCCAATGACCACTATTGACACACCAATCAAAGATTATTTCTTGTAAAGAACCATCTAGTATGCCATCAATCTTGAACTTCTCATAAAATGTATGGCAATAAAAATCCTTTACCATACAATTCAATTCAGGAATATCAACGTGCTTATTCCAAGGTATTTTGCCGTATGTTTCTTTGTAGGCATCAATAAACTGCCAACCTTTCCAATCAGGGTGTAAATTCCGGGCAACACCCATGTAGGTTTCCCCACCTCGGTCGCCATCTACATTGGCATAATAGCCCTCATGTTTGATTACGCCATCAAACAAGTCGTCAAATGTTTTCATGCTTACGTCTGTTTTTAAGTTTTATATTATTTACTGCCGATACAGAACCGCCAAAAAGGAAGTCGATAATCGTGCTTAGTTTGGTGGATATACCACCGTTGATACTACTTATAAAAGCGATTTGCCAGTCTTGCAAATCAATGGTTTGAAAAACAAAGTAGTTGAGCATTACGAAAGTCAAGCCAAACCAGGCAACAAGAAAGAAGATGGCAAACATCTTTTGTAGCCAACTATCATTTGCGTACATGGTTCGGGCTGAATCTCTATCAGCCACAGCCATTTTAAATAGCTCCATTTTCCCCTGCAGCTTCTCTTCTTTTGTAGTGAAAATTTCATCAATCAGTTTTGTTCCCTCTCTTAAAGTTTCCGCAGCTCCTGCGCTAATTATTTTTCCAAATATCTTTCTCATCGTTCTACGAATTTTAAAATGGTATCGAGCTTCTCATTAAGCTGCTTAATGGTTTGGTGGAACAGCTCTTTGCTGACATAAATCTCTTTAGAACTATCCCTTAAATCGGAAACTCGTTTATGTAGTATGGTAAATTTGGTTTCTGCACCCTCTAGCTCTTTTGTTAGGTGTAGAATATCCTTTTCAAGCAAATCAGTTTTCGCTTCAACACTTTCCTTTGTAGCATTTCTCGAAATAGCATTACGGATAACGAAAGAGACTACACCCACAATGAGCGAGCTGAACCCAGCTACAATTACCCAATAGAATTTGATTGTCATTTCTTCCATACTTAAAAGATTTTAATGGTTTCAGTACTACCTTCCGGAAAGCGATTTTTCTCCATTGTGGCACTCTTATTTTCAATGTGCATAATGGCATCTACTAAGTGTTCGTATTTTGTTCCACCTTTTGATGTACCATCACGATTAGCCTGATTGATAATTACAAATGAGGTTCGTGGGAACTGCTTTTTCAATTCCACTAACTCCTCATGTGAGACTTCTGTTGTTTGGGTACTGTCGATAAAAACCACATCGTAATCCTTGAATAATTTAGGGTTGTAGTCTTCGATTATCCCTATTGGACTATTGATACCTAGGCGTACCACTTTCTCCTGCATCGTACCTTTAGCACCCTCTTCATTGGCTACATAGAGAACTTTAAAACCATGCTGTTTTACTAATTCATCAGCAAACATTAAGGCTACAGTACTTTTACCATGAAAGCGTGAACCGTAAATCATTATATAGAATGGTACATACAGTTTACCTAAAAGCTTACCGAACTTGCCTCTAATTGAGATGGTCTTAAAATTCATCTTGGCAAGGTCATTTGCTAAAACAACCTGATTCGATGCAATGGCTGTGGTTCTTGTACTACTTCCGGTTATTGCCCTGCTTTGTGAGCCACTACCTTTGGGCATAATTGTGGTAGTGGCATTTACTTTCCCAAGCCTGAAATACCTTGTAAGCCTTTAAGCTGAACATTGGTAACAAGCAGTTTGTCACTCTCCAGATAATCGTGTAAATGCTTCTGAACGTTCTTAACCTGTTCAAACTCTTTTTCAGACTTCTTGACCTTACCGTTTTTCAGTGAGTTGGTAACAGTTGTCAGTAGTCGTTGGGCTTTTGCTTTTGTGATATTCCCATATAGGTTGATAAAGCGTTTAATCAAAGCAACTGCCGGAGTTACTCCGTAATCATCAACTATATTTTTCAACTTGTTGTATAGCGAATCCGGAACCTCAAACTTGCAAGTACCATCCATTTCCTTGTAGGTCTTAATCAGGTCATTTCCGATACTTTTAATCTCGGAAGCATATTTGCTTGTTTTACGTATGGTCTTTTCTGTGGCTGCTTTCTGAATAACCTTGTACAATAGCGATACCTGACGTTCGCTAACACGCTTATTGTGAAAGTTTAGATAACGCCTGATTATTTTTATTTCCAAAGGCATCAAGTCAACCTCAATGGGTTTACGTTGCGCCTGTTTGGGTGCTGCCGTTTTCTTGGTAGAAGTCTTCTTTGTTGTTTTTTGTGACGTAGTAGAAGCCTTCTTTGCTGGTGTTTTCTTGCTTGTAGAGCTATTCTTTTCCGCACCCTTTAAGTAAGGCTCAACAATCTTAAAATGATTATCAAGCATCTCTTTAATGTCTTTATCCTCATTGTAGAAATCAGCAAATGAATCAAACTCTTTATGTGCTTCACGAGCTGCCTCCGGCATTCTTTTGAAATCAATATTTTTAGTGGCTTCCTTGTAGTTTTTTACTGTCAGTTTCATATCAAGATATTTTTAATTGTTGCTGTTTAATTCTTATTGCTTTAGCCCTGATTTTAGCAAGTTTGAGCTTGCGGTCTTTACCCACTATCACACCTTTATTCACGCTGCCTTTCTCGGTTAGGTCGATGTACTCATCGGCTCGTTTATCGGTAAATGGCTCAAATGACTTAATGGATAAATGCTCCTTGACTGCATGAATCAGGTTATCAAAACATTTATTGATGTAGATTCTTTCCTGACCTTGTGGATATACAGGATGAGAGAACATTCCTCCTGATACCAAGTAGTTATTTACCCGTTTCTTTTCCTTTAGCTTGTCGTACACATAGCACTCGAAGCTTCGTGCAAATAGCTCGGCAATATCTTTCCAATAAGCCCCTTGAAGTTTAGAGTAGTGAAACAAATAGCTGTCCGTTCTACGCTTCTTTGTTTCATCAAAATCATTGTAGCTAACCGCCTTATCTTCCTGAGCATAATACCCAAATCGAAGCATTAGAATTAGCTCAACTATACTGGTATGCACCACTGATTGTCTTTCCTGAAAGGTAGGTACGACTTTCTTAATGGAAGATTTCAAAAGCTCTGTGAACCAATCTTTTGTTGGCGATGATTTACCACCGATAAAGTACTTTTTCTTGTAACCTAAACTTTCAATAATGGTATTCAAATAACTTTCGGTACGTAGAGGCTTGGCAGATAATTCTAAACCATTTAAGTAGTGGTCAAAAAAGTGTCCCCACTCATGGGCTACAGAACCATCGCCATTTCGTTTAGTCAGGTTGATAAGCTGACGTGTTGGGTAATAGGTTGCCATAGCTTTACCGCCTCGACCAAATGCTCCAAAAGCAATAGCCAAGGCTTCATTTATGGATAGGTTGATGTCAAGCACCTCGCATAAATCAACAATAGCAGCTACAAAGTGGCGAATGTGTTCCCTGGCTTCATCATCTTTCACATAGTTTCCTAATGTGAGCGATTTAAAATGAAGCTTCTTGATAACTGTATTTTCATCCGCATCATCAATCAACAAACCGCCTGTACGTTTGATGTATGATAGCGGTACGGCTTCTATCTTAGGCTTACTATTACTTTTTGCTTTGCTTGTTTTCTTTGTTTCTGACCAACTCCAATCAGGCTTAAATTCCGAATAAGGGAATTGCTTAATTGTTGTGTCATAATCTCTTTGAGCATCATTGATAAACCTTGTGCAAACCTGAGTTACATACTTCACATAGTCCTCTACAGTTTTTATACTTCTGAGCATCCCACCACGGAACGTGAGGTCATTTAGTTTATGTTGCCCCATATCGGAACCAGAAATAATCTTCTTAGCTGAATCAATACAATCTTGTTGGCGTTTGATTTTCTTATCGGTATATTCTTTTAACCTTTTTGCGTTTGGAGCTGCCTGTTCTTTCGTGATACCCGAATATTGATGAGCCTTTAAAAACGTTTCCCTAACAGCCTTGGTCGTGTTGTAGCCTTTTATCGTAAAAACAATGTTGCGTAAAGCCTTTCCGAATACCATTCCAAAATCGGTATTGGGAATGATTTCTCCACCATTAGCCACCTTTTCCAATTCTTTTAAGTCATCAATGGAAATAGCATTACTAAAAATACTACCAAACGCTTCTGCCATGCGCACATATTGCTCCCTGGCTTCTTTGGTAGCTTTGTATGGCTTTTGCGGAAATGCAGCCCTCACTTTCGTTTTTAAAAAAGCACAACCTGAATCTGTTCCATTTTCCTTTTCGGCCTGTGGGTCAATTTTAGGAAATACCTTATCCTTTTTTATCAACTCGATGGCTGTGGCTTCATCCTGTTCAATACTACTTAAATCACTACTGCGAATAAGCTTATCATACATGGCTTGTTCTTTTCGTGAGCCATGTACACGCTTCCCGGCATCCTTAAAAGCTTTGTTTTTCTGCTTTTCCTGTAGGGCTTTTTCTACCTCCTGGTCAATATCTCCAAGGTTATCATTGGGTATTGCTAAGTTGGCACAGTAGTTTTCATATAAAGACCAATCATCGCTGGTAATGTAAAATCCATCATCAGGACTTGGCTTATAAGCTTTCTTTGTTTTATAGCCATTTCGACCTTCAACTAAGCCTTGTTTGGGTAGAATCCAAACGAAGTCTCCCTTTCTTGGTTTGTAACGTGTGGCAATAATATCCGTTGCTTTTTCAAATCCTTTGTAGATAGGCAAAGCATTAACATTAACTCCCTCTTTAAACCCATTGGCTAAGATTGAATCCTTTGATTTACCTTTGGTACGAATATCCTTGTGGATTGCTTTGTACTTTTTATAGAACTCTTTTTCGGTCATAGTATGGTCTTGATTTTAGGATGAGTACCAAGCCCGGCTACTGCTCGAAGCTGTTTTTGCTTTATCAGGATTGCTTTTGCACGAAGCTTCACAAGCTTCAATTGCTTTCCTGTATCAAGCTTTACCTTTTTGCCTTTGCTTGCTGATTGTTTTTGTTTGGCCAGTCGTTTGGGGAACTCTTTTTTATCCTGCTCAAACATCTGCATTGCCTCATTAGTAAGGCTGTCTGTGGTGTTACCATGTTTCGTTCCTTTGTCCAAATACTCATCGTAATAATGACGTGGAATTTTAACAGATAAGCTGAATCGCTCTCCAAGTAGATTAATGAGTTTTGGCATTTTACCTTCCTCTACCGAAGCTTTCATATTGCCCGATACCATCTCAAAACCATCCCTATTATTAATTAGAAGCTTTACTACTTCCTTATCGGTATAAATTGGAATATGTGTTTTGGTTTTGGGCATGATAACCTTGAAAGTATCATCATAATGCCTGGCTATTGTAATTCTGTTTTCGGTGGCAATGGTTGAACCATTTCGTAAGCTCATTATGTGCTTTTGAAGTTTGGCTATTGGTGCTACGACATAGTTATCCGCCTTATTATCGCTGTTATCAGGCGACCATGCCTCTGACATTAGAATCCCTTTTTGAACACCTCTGCCTTTGGTAGTAAAGCTTACCAACTTACCTGAAAAATCCGCAGAACCTTGGAGTATATTTCCTGTTACGATGTAGCGGTTTTGCCTGTCTGCTGTAAAAGCCTTTATAGCTTCATCCCACCTATCAATTAGTATTTCCTTTTGACTTGATGTGAGCTGCATACTACGGCTCATAATGCGCTCGATTTCTTTAGCGGTATCGCCCGATGCTGCAAGAACGATGTATTTACGACTGTCCGAAATAGCAAAGCGTAACTTTACCGAAGACGGAGCATAAGGGTTCTTGCGTTTTGGGTTAATATCAAAACCTAAAAAGATGCAGTAGGAATTATCGCTACTATCAGTTTCAAAGCTTACAGCCGGGTAGAAATAGCCATGCCCAACTCTAAAGTATTTGAAAAAGTTATTCAGGTAGCGTTGGCGATTTTCACTTTGTGTTTTTATGCGAGTGGTATCAAGTCCTTTGGCTTTGATAATTGCATCTTCACGTTCAACGATGTATTCCATTCGCTGCTGTTTCTCAAACACAGGAATCTTCTCATAGCCTTTCTCTTCGGTAATACCATCTAATAAGTCTTTATACTTGGTTTCTAAATCCTTTAAATCGGCACTTAGCTTATTTTGAACATACTTCTCGTGAGCCGAAACTATTTCTTCAGAAATGCTGTCAGGGTGTTTTTCGTTCAAATATTTCTTAATAAGTTTTTCAAGTTCAGACTTGCCATAGGGCTTTTTGAGTACGTTACATTCACACTTTTCAAGCAGGGTATCATTACCAAAAACAGAACGTCCACCTTTCCCGGCTATGACCACATTTTTATCAACTGATTCTGCTTTTAGGTTCAGTATCTCCACTTCAAGGTCGTACTCATCGGCTTGCTTGAGGTATTCGATATAATCATTGTAACGCTCAATAATCTCACTATAGAATTTTTCCTGTTCCTTTACTGAAAGAACTGCAACACGACCAGTAACCTTTGAAGCATCGCCTTCAGTAGCTGTTCCATCGCTGTCCTTTCCCTCAAACTTCAATGGATTGTCCAAAGCTTTGTTTAGCTCTTCATTTTCCAACATGTATTGGCGTACCACTTTATCGCCATACTTATTCAAGAAGTCGTCCGATTCTAATTGCGATTTACTGCTCTTTTGGTTGGAAGTGGTATTGGCATCCAATGATTTCAGCTTCTTTTTAAGCATCATCATAAACCGCTTTTGTGCAGGGATAGCCGAAATAATGTAATCATAAATCGGTTTCATAATTTGCCCTGTACGATTGATACGTCCACGCTTTTGAATTTCAGTATTGATATTCAATTCAGGTTGGAGTATTACCATCACACGCTGCTTAACCTTTTCGGCTGGCACCTTGTCCGTAACGATGGCATGAGCCGAAGCTCCTGTTGAACCACTTTGATTGATAAGCAGACAGTCTATTTCATTGTCGTTGAACTGACGAAATAGGTCGGCTGTATTTTCTTTTTTTCGACTCATCACCAAAGCTGTTGTATTCTTGGCTTTGATTGATTTATACTGAACACAAAGTTTGCGCCCTGTGACTTCGCCAACTGAATAGCCAGCTTCTTTAATTTTTTGAATAATTAGGTCCAGGGGACTGATTGTAATACCTGTTGATGCCTGTTCAATTCTTCGGATAATATCATGGTAAGCCAACTGCGCTTCCTCCGGCAAATCAGAAATATTGAATGTTTTGCCTTTTCCTTCTCCGTCAATATCCTTTTCGGTGTAGCGAAGAACAGAATCCAATCCTTTTTCTAAAACAGTAGAGAAGTCTCCATTAATCACATCATCGGGTTTTGCCATGCCCTCTAAAAAGCTCCCCATTGTGGAGGCAAAAGCTATAATTGGTTTCTTTCCATCTTTGAGTCTTTTTATGGCATGGTCAGCAACATCGGAGGCATTGATACTAAATAATAGTTGGTTAATGACATTAAAGACCTTTGAGAAATAAGGCACATTATCAACCCCTGCCTTGCTTGTTCCTTTTCGGGTTTCAACTTCCTTTCCCTCGGCTGCTGCAATGCCATCCAGTTCCTTAACCTGTTTATTAATGTACTTCTCCTGAAAGCCTATAATATCTCGAATGATAGCCGTTACTTTATCAGCAATATCAGCCTGTTCTTTGGCTTTTTCCTTTAACTCGATATAGTTTACTTCCACGCCCTCAAAAGAACGTTCACGCCTTATCATTTGCCCCTCGGAAACCAACTGTGCTGCCAACACTTCCTGTAAGGCTACACCACCTTTCATAATAGCTTCAACCAAATCCTCTTTACTCATATTGGCATCGCTCATTGATGTTTTTTGAGCATAAATCGGCATATTATCAGGACGCTTAGCAAATGTGGCTGACAGAAAACAAACACCTTTAGTTTGGCGAAGCACATCTTGCATAAATTCGCCAGTATTTGAACTGCCCGAAGCATTATGAGCTTCGTCCATGATAATGATATTACCATTTGCCACAGAAGTTAAAAACTGCTGTTTGGCTGGTTTCTTTGGTTGGTTGAATTGAGAATAGGTAGCACAAATAAAATTGTAGTTATTGGGTGCTTTCTTACTCTTAATAATTCGTTCCTGAGTTGGCTTTTCGGGAGCTGTGTAAATAATCTCTCCACTTTTATCTTTGATATTGGTTTTACTCTCTTTGGTATTTACGATAAAGGGAACTAGAGCGGAACTTCCAATGTCTGATAAATCTCGGTACAAGTCTGTAAACAGGTTGGGCTTTTCGGATAAGAATATTGGTTGCAAACCACTTTTTACACCGTAGCGAATTAAAGCTGCTGCGGTTCTACCTTTGCCAATACCTGTTTGGTCGCCAACGATAATTCCTTGTTTGCGTTTTTCGATATTGTAAATGGCTAATGAAACAGCATCAATCTGTTCACACGAAAGGGATTTAACCAAGTCATCATTTTCGTAATCGAGTTTTTCGGCAACGAAATCAAATAGAGGCATCCCAATGCTTTTCTTAATTTTACGAATGGCAATGTGCATTTCATGTCCCATAGAATCGGGTACAGTAGTATCCAGGATAAATCCTTTTTCGGCTGTTGGAATATAAGCCATACCCAAGCCTTGAACACCGAACATTCCTTGTAGGTATTCATGCTCATTCTGAGCCAGTTTTTGGGTGCGGACAAAGCTCTTATTATTAGTGGTTTTAAAACCTAACTCAATAAGCCTTGTCGATATATGTTGTGGTGGAACACTACCAAACTTTACGGTAATGCTGTTTTTAGTAAATGCTATTGCCTGTTTCATACTGCTTCTGTTTAATGGAGATTGCTTTTGATTTTATTTTGGCTGCACTTAATACTGAGCCAGCGTTCTTAGGCATTTCATTGAATACATGAAGCCCAAGTTTAGGGTGTACACAATTGCGTAGAACTTGTCCACCATCATGATTCCCTTTGTAGTAGATATTGCCCTCGTAATTGAAGCCCAATGACTTTTTTAACTCCTGTGGAGATGCTGAAAAAATGCCTTTGATTCCCGGTATTTCAATATTCTTGATTGAGTAATTACTCCAAAATAGATGTCTCCCAATTTTAGCTGTAGGCTTTACCAATGGCTCATAATAAGGAGCAACATTTTCAACTACCCAATTGCCTTTAAAGAAGTACTTGAGTAACAGGATTTCTTCATACAGTTTTAAATCAGGGTATTTATTGATGGTGTGTCGTGTGGCTCTCATCATTTTGCTGTGGCTCTGACAAGGTGGACTGCTCCAAATAAAATCATAGTCACGGAAATTGCGGACCAGGTAATCATGTGCATCGCCAATGACAATCTTATCATTTGGAAAATACTTTTTGTAAACAGCTGCTATCTGCTCGTTATTTTCAACGGCAGTAACACTCACGCCTTTCCACAATTTGCGATTTCCGCCCAAGCCACTATATAAGTTTAGTACTTTCATGGTTAGGCAGTTTTTTTATTATTTGCTTGCGATGCTAACGTCCATTGGTCAGCCATAGCATTGGCAATTCCCTGAAAGGTTTTACTGCGAACTCTACGTCTTTCATCATCGCTTAAATCTCTTGCTTTATAGTACCATAGTGGTTGTCTTCGCCAACGCTTTTTCTTTTTATCGTACCAATGCTTATACTCCAATTGGTCTTCATCAACCATGTCGGTTGGTTCTAAGTGAGGTAGGTTCTTTAGCCAAAGACAAGTTGATTTTTTTGCATTATCACCAAAGAAGTATGGCTGAACAATTTGGTCAGGCTTACGAATTGCAGTACTGATAACTCCAATTGGATTTTCAATTGCAATCTTATCAATTGGAGCTTTCATCAACTTGCGGATGAATGTCAATGCCTTTCTACGTTCCTTTTGTCGTTCAGGGTCTTGCATCCACGCATTGCCTGATACGGTAAGGTAGGTACATGGAGGAAAGGCTATCATCATATCCCAACCTTTGTCCAATTGGTTTAGCACATCATCTTGAATGTGCCATTCCGGATGCTTACCTGTGGTTGGTAATACATCACAACTAAAGGCTTCGTGTCCTTGTTTTCGAAGTGCTTTAGTTACGGTTTGACTTTCTTCACATGCGACCAAAATACGGAGTGGTCGATTCGTGTTTTGAAGTCTGCCAAGTGACAATTGCTTTTGCTTAATTAGAATAGCCTTTGCTCGAAGCTTAATGATTTTTACATCTTTCGTCTGAGCTGTCGCTTTAGGACCAGAGGAAGTTGAGCTATTTTTCAATCCAACTCTATCCCAAAGCTCTTCGTGGTTATTAATAACGGTGCTATGTAATTTATTTTTAAGCGGAGCTGCGCCTGATGGTGTTTCTTTAGCTCCATCAATCAGAATTAATCGGGTATTGATTGATGTTCCTTGTCTGGTGTAAAGTTTTTTGCCGTTAATCAGTATGATGTCCTCTACATTGTAAAAATGGTAGAGGTAGTTCAGAAATATGCGGTTGTTCCCGGCAGTTACTCTGCCTTGCTCATCCCAAGTCGTGTGACCACCAATAATAATGGCTGCTTTGCCATTATCTTTCATGCAGCGCAAGGCATTTAATGCCATAGCATGTTCCAACCGCTTAATCTTGAATTTTCCGAATAGAATAGGTTCAGATAGTGAACCGAAAGGAGGATTGGTTATTACTCCGTCAAATCCCCTATCGTAAGCCATTGGCGGATTTAAAGCATCCCAACTACTTACTTTTGTAAATGGTTGTTGCTTGAGGTTAGAAAGCCTTACATCATCCAACTCGTTTACATGCGTAAAGTGATATGGCAAAGCAATGGTTAAAAGTCCGTTCCCTGCCGATGGTTCTAAATATTTTGGAAAGTCGTTCTTCTCATTGGAAAGATGTGCATTGCCCACTATTTTACCCTTGGTACTTCCCTTAACGATGTTCTTAAAGGCTTTGTAGCCTGATAGACTTTCTGATTTAAGAATGTAACTTGATGCCAGGAACGAAATGGGTGCCGGAGTAGAATATTGTTGCATGAGTACGCTCATGCTTGTACGCATGGACAGGTTGACCTGTGATTGGTAAAGGGCTACAATATCAAGATACTTTTCGTAAGTACTTAACGAACTATCGTGTGCTACCTCTCTTGCGTTAAGGATTATTGCCAGTTCTGTAAACTCTTTAACAAGGTTCTTGTTGGTAATACCGAAGCTTTTGGCAATGCTTTCAATAGTAGTTTTAGAGTGCTTACGAGCGTTGCGCAAGTCCTCACGAATTCTTGATATATAGCCCTTTTTATCCATGAATGAGAACTACATTATTGTGTGAGCCAAATAGAAAAGACCTATGAATATTTCTGCTGCCATTGTTAGCTCTAAACACCAGATGCGTTTATCGGCAAAGCCACTTGCAATAAGAGCAGATAAGGCTACAATAATCGTATATTCGATATTGCCAAAGGTGAAATAGTAGCTTAATCCAAGTAAGGTGAAACCACCTATTGCAGATGCATAGTGAGCAATTCGGATGAATATATTTCGCTTGAAATCAGAAAATATACCGACTAAAAATATACCGATGCCACCACCTATAATCCACCAATCAGCGGTTTCTTTAATGAACATGCCTGTTATGATAATGGCCAGTCCGCAAATCCACATTACAATCTCAAATACGAGCTTGTATGGTTTGCGTAAGAAATAATTACTATCGGAAATGGATTTACGAATACCATGTACTGCTATGATTGAAGTTAAGTAGACCGTTAATGCAATAAATGCCGTGAAAAGGCTTGCTATTACTAATGCTTTCATAATTATTGAAGTGTAATG
>JBFHKL010000081.1:0-15042 GCA_041595375.1 Saccharicrinis sp. | reverse complement strand
TTTTGATAAGGCCAGGTATTCTTTAACTGTTAGTGTGTTAACATCTCCAATCCCTCTTTTATCAAGGTTGCCAACTGTATTGTGGTGAATAATATGGTCGTTTTGCCATCGATGAAAAGGGGTAAAACTAAATAGTCCGAGAATAATCCCTGTTATTGTATTGTGTTTTCTTTTCTTGAAAAAGGATCCATGAACACAATCATGAAAAACTATAAAAATGCGGATTAAAAATCCTGCTGCAATAACAGAAAGCCCAAGCGTAATCCAATAAGAATACTGCATGCTGTAAACCATCAAAAACCAAAGTCCAATATAGGGTATAACCGAGTTGATGATCTGCCATATGCTTTTGGATAGTTTTGGCTTATTGTATCTTTTTATAATTTCAATCCATAGAGGAAGGGAATTATGTTGTTGTGTTTCTTTTTTATTCATATTAGTAATTAAGGTATTAATATCTTTTATTAAATTTGTCTTTATGTGTTTAAACAAGATGGCAATAGTTTTCTGACTTGATGTTAACGGGTGTTTATTTGATTTTATTGATTTATCACCTGTATTACATGTTAATTGGCTCCGTATAACATCAGCTGCGTTTTAAATTTTGATACATATGAATCAAAATACTTACATTAAAGTTACAATATATTTGATGCTTTGGAAAGAGAAAAGTGAGGTATTGTGAACACTGAAATCAGAACAAATAAAAAGGGAAATAGTTTACTATTTCCCTTTTTATTTTTATCGTAGTATTTTTGCGGTAAGCTTATAAAACAGCTTTATTTTTTTCGCATAAATATCTGAACCGGAACGCCGGAGAAATCCCACATTTTACGTATTTTATTCTCTAAGAAACGTTTATAAGGTTCATATACGTATTGTGGTAAATTACAGAAAAATGCAAATGCAGGTGTATTGGTGGGTAACTGCATAATGTATTTTATTTTAATATACTTTCCTTTTGTTGATGGTGGCGGATTGTCCTGCACGATTTGCTGCATCGCCTCATTCAGTTTAGAAGTAGGTATCTTACGGGTTTTATTCTCATATACCTGAACGGCTAATTCCAAGGCTTTATGAATACGCTGTTTGGTTAATGCAGAGGTGAATACGACCGGAAAATCCACGAAGGGAGCAAATTTCTCTTTTATTGCATCTTCAAATTTCTTGGTAGTCATGGTATCCTTTTCAACCAAATCCCATTTGTTAATTAATAAAACTATTCCTTTTTTGTTTCGTTGTATTAACTGAAATATTTTTTGATCCTGACTTTCTACACCTCTTGTAGCATCAATCATTAGCAAACAAACATCAGAATTTTCAATAGCTCTGATAGCTCGCATGACACTGTAAAATTCTAAATCTTCGCTGACTTTTGATTTTTTACGTACTCCGGCTGTATCAACCAAATAAAAATCATGGCCAAATTTATTATATCTGGTATAGATAGAATCTCTTGTTGTTCCCGAAATAGGTGTTACAATATTTCGCTCTTCGCCAATGAAGGCGTTAATAATCGATGATTTTCCAGCATTAGGTCGGCCAACAACTGCAAATCGAGGAATATCCAATTCTTCAACATTTTCCGTGCTCGGAAATACTTCTATCAACCTATCCAGTAATTCACCGGTACCTGATCCGTTAATTGAAGAAACAGAAAATAGCTCGTCTAATCCCAATGCATAAAAATAACTGGCCTCAGCAATACGCTCTGCATTGTCTACTTTATTGGCTACCATCAATACTTTTTTATTACTTCTTCGTAATAAATCGGCAACCATTTCATCGTAATCAGTTATGCCTGTAGTTACATCAAGCATAAAAAGAATAACATCAGCCTCTTCAATGGCGATAAGAACCTGCTTTCGGATTTCTTCTTCAAAAATATCATCAGAACCCATTGCAAATCCACCAGTATCTACTACTGAAAATTCCAACCCGTTCCAAACACACTTCCCATATAATCTATCACGTGTAACCCCACTTTCTTCGTTAACAATAGCCTGACGGCTCTCTGTTAAGCGGTTAAAAAGGGTTGACTTTCCTACGTTTGGTCTTCCTACAATGGCTGCAATATTTCCCATTTCTATGTTGGTTTTGCGTTATTTCAAATAATTAAAAAGTGTGCAAAGATAATTCTTTTTAGTTACCTATCAATCTGTTATTTTTATTCCTTCATCTTTTGTCATTTTGGCGACCTATTATTTTTGATCATACCCAAAGTTTCTAAGGCTATTGTCCTTATCCCGCCAGTCTTTGTTGACTTTTACATACAGTTGCAGAAAAACTTTTTTGTCTAAAAATTTTTGCATGTCTTTACGTGCCTCGGTACCTGTTTTCTTTAAAGCACTTCCTTTGTGTCCAATAATGATTCCCTTTTGTGATTCACGGGCAACATGAATAATGGCTCTGATATTTACTTGTTCTTCAGTTTCTTTAAATTCTTCAATCTCTACTTCTACCGAGTAGGGGATTTCCTTTTGATAGTAAAGTAAAATCTTTTCGCGAATTATTTCAGAAATAAAAAATCGAGTCGGTTTATCCGTTAGTGCTTCTTTATCGTAGAATGGTTCTCCTTCGGGTAGTAATTCTTTGATACGTTTTTTTAGGTTGTCTGTATTAAAGCCACGTAAAGCAGACATAGGAAAAATTTCAGCTTTCGGAAGCTCTTCTTTCCAAATGGTAACCAGCTCATCAAGTTGTTCCTGATTAGATTCGTCAATTTTATTGATGACTAAAATAACAGGTGCCGTTGTTTTTTTTACACTGTTCAGGAAATCGCTGTTTTTATCTATTTTCTCAACTACATCAGTCATGTAAATAATGATGTCAGCATCTTGCAAAGCTGTTTTTGAGAACCGAAGCATTGATTCCTGCAATTTATAATTGGGTTTTAAAACACCTGGGGTATCGGAAAAAACAATTTGATAATCGTCTTCATTTACGATACCTAAAATGCGATGCCGTGTTGTCTGAGCTTTTGAGGTAATGATCGATAATCTTTCCCCTACCAATTTATTGGTTAGTGTTGATTTTCCCACATTGGGGTTTCCAACAATATTTACAAATCCTGCTTTATGCTTCATTTATGTATAAATTATGTGGCGAAGATACAAGATTAAGCCATCTCACCCAAAAATGTTGTTTGCATTCGTATTATTTCTATTATTTTTGAGCTCTTAAAACCAATTGGTTTGAAGATATGATGAAATCGAAAAGATTTGTAAAGCCCATAAATATTAGGTTCTTCGATATTGATATGAACCAACATGTGAATAATTCGGTTTATTTTACTTACATGGAAAATGCACGTACCGAATTATTACTGGATGAATTTATAAGAAGTAAAGCTCAGGGTTTTACTTTTGTAATTGCCGAAACATCGTGCAAGTATCTTAAGCCAATGCGCTTGCAGGATAATGTTGTGTGTGAAATGATATTTGAGTTAACAAGAGCAGTGCAATTTAAGGTGATTTATACATTTAAAAATGAAATTACCGGAGAAACTTATGCCATTGGCGATACGCTGGTGGTTATGATTAATGAAGGCAAGAATCGTCCAGTTCCCTTGCCTCAAGATTTTATTGATAAGTATATAACAATTATTTAAAACAGATTCACGTTTATGATGATAAGATATTTTTTCTTTCTGCAATTATTTGTACTTGTTTCTTGTGCTGATAGTAAAAAAAGCACGGTAACAGTAAAATCAGTTGATAATACTCCGGTTGCACAAATAAATGATTACTTTGATATTGTTTCTCCTCAAAGTTCAGATAAATACGTTATAGGTAGTGAAATTAATATAGAACTGGTTTCTAAAGATTTGCCTAATCAAATTGATTCTGTTCAGGTGATTTTGAATAATCAGATCGTCTGCTCTTCTCAGGAATTGAAATTTCCGGCTTTGTTTTCACCCCAAAAAGTGGGCAAAAATAAGATGGTCATCAATGCATTTATTTCTGATGGTACATCACAAAGTAAAAGTATGGATGTTTTCTTTCTATCTGATATAATGCCTAAAGAGCTTGGTTATAAGGTTGTTGAAACCTATCCTCATTCTATTCATAATTTTACCGAAGGCTTGATTTATTATGATGGTAAGTTGTTGGAAGGTACAGGATTACATGGAAAATCATCAGTTATTGAGTCGGATTTAAAAACAGGGAAGGTATTGCGTAGTTTAAGTAATAGTTCCGATATTTTTGGGGAAGGAATTACTGTAATTAATGATAAAATTATTCAACTAACGTATAAGGCACAAGTAGGTTTTGTGTACGATAAAAAAACATTTCAGCGACTTGAGAGCTTTGATACCTCTTTTTCGGCTGAAGGTTGGGGCTTAACAACCGACGGTGAGCATTTGCTGATGAGTAATGGGAGCAGTAAAATATTTTTTCTCGATCCAATCTATTATTCTTATCTGCGCGAAATTCAGGTGTGCGATAATAAACATCCTCTTGAATATATCAATGAATTAGAATTAGTAGGAGATATTTTATATGCCAATATCTGGCAGGATAACCGTATTGCTCAAATTGATATTAGTACAGGAAAGGTGCTGGCTTATATTGACCTGTCTCCTCTTGTGCCTAAGGGATATATGGAAGGTACTGATAGGGTTTTAAATGGGATTGCTTTATATACGGCCACCGGAAATTTATTGGTAACTGGTAAGAATTGGGATACGATTTATGAAATTAAGTTATTTGACTAATGGTAATGTTCTATGGGTTTGATCTTTGTTCTTGACTATTCTTATTTGGATTCAAGGTGAGTGGTCAGGTTATTAATGGTAAGATGATGATTGGTAGTCATTCCGTATGCTATCGTATTTGATAGTTAAAGGTTTTTTTTATCTAATAGGGCTAATATCACATTTAAGTATAAAAGGTATTTGCTTTAACGATGTATGTTTATTTTTTATCCTATTTAAGATTAGCTCATCTGTTCAATGAGTATTTGGTTTAATCATTTTATTGGTCATCTTTTTTAAGATTTAACTTATTGCTAATAAAAATAGGCAAATCAAAAGGTTATGGTATATACTGTATTATATATCTTCTTCTTCTTCTGGGCGAGAAAGAAGGACTTCATCTCCTGTTTTCAGGCCTTTTAAAACGCGGATGTGCGTTTCGTTTTCTCCTCCGGTTTCAATAATGGTCTTTTCTATTTTTCTACCACTAATTTTAAAAACATATTTGTCTGAGTCTTTTCCAAAGACTGCTTCTCTTGGTACAACTAAAGCATCTGGGTAGCTGACTATTTCAATCTGGTTATTTGTAGTCATGCTAGGAAGTACTTTTTTTCCTTTTTTATCCAGAGTAATGGTTACCTTAAAACCATTCATACCTGCATTTTTAATGGGTTGCCCAATGTTTGCTACCTTAATGATTTCACCTTTAAATATGTCATCGGGGAATGCATCAATAGTGATATTTACAAGCTGACCAATTTTTATCTTAGCAATATCAATTTCTTTCACTACCGCTTCTGATATTAACGAGTTCAAATCAGGTATAGTGGCAATAATAGGCATCCATGGGCCCACTTCGTCGTTGACCTTTATTTTATTACCTCTCCAATTTTTACCATAAACCACCATTCCTTCCGAAGGAGATGTAATGTTTAATTGTTTTTTTAATTCTTCTAGCAAGTCTTTTATCTTCGTTTCTTCATTTAGTTTCTTCTGTATTCGGTCTGTTTTTGTTTTTTGCTTTTGTTTTTCCTTTTCGTAATCGCGTTTTTCGGCATTTAATTCCAACTGTGCTTTATGAAGTTGTATTTGAGCTTGTCGTTGCATCGCTTTTGATTCGTAGCGCGATTGCTCCAGTTTTATTTTACTTTCCTCCAGTTCGTCATAAGCGTTTACGATCAGGTCTCGTTTTTCAGCCAAGTTAATGGCGCTGTCAATCACAGCTGTTTCTAATGAATTTTCCAATTTATCGATTTCTTCATATGCCTGTTTCATTCGGTCTTCCACATCGGCAGGATCGAGTGTTGCGATAAAATCACCTTTTTTAACATGGGTACCTTCGGCTACCAGGTTGGTTATTTTAAGATACCATATCTTTAATTCGCGTCGGTTTAATAAATCAGGAACATTGATGCTTTCATATTTTAGAGCCTGCACCTCTCCATCGGCAGCGACTTCTATATTAAAAGATTGTTGTTCTACTCTTGCCTTTTTTTGAGGATGCGTAGCTCTGGGTAAAGCAAAAAGACCAATGACCAGAAGGACAATGATACTTAAAAGTATAATTTGATGTTTACGTTTCAATTTTTGTATGATCAACATGGCAGTGCTTTATTGCTGTAATAATTCGTCTAATTCTTCGATTAGTGTTTTGTTGTTTTCAAAGTCAAACAGAGTCATTTTACGAATATTATAATATCTACTCCAATAATCTTGTATGCTTTGAATATAGTTGCGTTTGGCAGCGTCTAAAGAGTTTCGGGCTGAGTTAAGTTTTATCACATCCACCTTATCTATTAAAAAACGTTGCTTGGTAACCTCGTACCCTCTTAAAGCAATGGTATCTGCCTTTGCTGCAATTTTCACATGATCTTCCATCATATTAAACTCCATTACATCAATGATTACTTCCTGTTCAAAATCTATTTTTCCTTGTCGTACTGTTGCCATCGCAATCTCTTTATTCGACCGGGCTATTTGAATTTCTCCTTTTCTTTGACCCCAATCAATGATTGGTAAATCAAGCGATAGATACAGCCCCTGATCATCGCCATAGGGTCCTTTGTAGGCCTCGTTAAAGTCACTGGATTCTTTGTTAAAACCAAAATTGGCATCCAGATCTGCACTTATACCATTATTTCTTTTTGCTTTTGATATATCTCGGTCAGCCTCAATGAGTTGTTGTTCAAAATCCAATATCTCAGGATTATTTTCAAAGGCCTTTTCTAAAGCCTCATGGGTTTTTATCTTAAAGGAAGGTATTTCAGCAGGAATCAAGCAGTTTATTTTTATATTTTCCTCTAAGCCTAAAAAAGAATTAAGTGAATATCTGGCCTGGTAAAGACTGATCTTGGCTTTCGATAAGGCCAGAGAAGCATTCAGATAACTCAACTCCAGATCCAGTAGGTCGTTTTGTGTGACTGTGCCAATTTCAAATCTTCCTTTTCCTATTTGAAATAATGTATCAGCATTGGAGAGGTTGGTTTCTGCAATAGATAAATTAATCTCGGCCATAACTGCATCAAAAAAAGAGGAGGTGGTTTCTTCTGCCATTTCCTGCAGACTTTGCAGATATTCTCTTTTGGCTTGTTCAAAAGCAAGGGGTTCAAGAAGCGATTCCCACTTAAAGTCATTATAACCACCTATGGGCTGAGAAATGGATATTGAAAAAGGTTCAGTGGCAAAATAATGATTGCCCGATTGCATATATTCAACCCGGTCAAAATTACTGTAGATAGAAATTTCTCCTCCCGTAGCTATGATATTTTGAGTTAACGACATGGTGGCATCAGAACTCAAGCTTTCGCTGGAGTAAAATTCATATTCTTGTGTATCCGAATCATAATCAGATTGTATGGACCGGTCGTAATCGAAAATAGTGGAACTAAAATCTAATGAAGGTAGTTTAGTTGCTTTATAGGTTCTGAATTCCCAATATTTCGATAAATACATATTTTTCTGCTTAAAGCTATATATAGACTGTCGATATGCGATATCAATAGCCTGATCAAGAGTAAGGTCTATGGTTGTTTCTTCTTTCTGTGCCGATAAATATCCTACACTACAAATGTAAATCAGAATGAAAGTAATTTGTCTTTTCATGGTTAGTATGTCGTAGATAATGCTAAAGTTAACTGGTTAATATTTTATTAAAGGAGTGAGTTTTTTTAATGCCGTAATGATTCAACAGGGTCTTGGTTGGCAGCCCTGCGAGCAGGTATATAACCAAAAATAACTCCAACGCTGGCCGACACAGTAAATGCAATAAAAACCGATATGAAGGAAACTATGGTTTTTATATCAGCAGTAACTTCAATAATGTAGGCCATAGATACGCCCATCATGATACCTATTAAACCTCCTACAATACTGATTAGTGTTGATTCTGCTAAGAACTGAACGATGATATCTTTTCGAGATGCACCAATGGCTTGCCTGGTGCCTATCTCTCGTATGCGTTCCCAAACAGAGGCAAGCATTATATTCATAATGCCAATACCTCCTACCAATAAGGATATACCAGCAATTGCACCAAGTACAATATTGAAGATGTCGTTGGTTTTTTGTTGTTGTTTTAGCAATAATTCAGGCACTGTCACCTCAAAATCGTATAACTTATCATGTCTACGAAGTAACATGCGTTTAATAATATCGGCAGTAGCACTCAGATGTCTGGTTTCTTGCACCTGTACCACAATTTTATCGAGTTGGTTTTCAATTTCTGATTCTATAGTTTCCGTATTCCGACCTCTGCTCTTACCTCTGCTCATTTGTTCAAGAACGGCAGGGTTAATTTTAGAACGGTCTTTGTATCTTACTAACAGCGATTGTGTAGGAATAAATACTTTGTTGTCCGATGAGCTGATACCCATTTCATCGGATGCTGAAGCTGTAAAATCTCTTTTCTCAGCCACACCAATCACTTGTAACCAGTTTTCTCCTACCTTAATATATTTTCCAATAGGATCGTCTTGGTTAAAGAATCTGGTTTTTACGTTATAGCCTATCACACATACAGGCAAGCCTTTTGTGTTTTGTTCAGGACTAAATATTTTTCCGTTGGAGATGGGGATATTCAGTAAATCAAAGTAATCCGAAGATACGCCTTCCAGTACAATAGGGTAACTTTTTCCATTCTTAACAGCGTAATAATTCATGGATATTACAGGACTTACTTTGGCTACTGAAGGTATGGTTTTCATAATAGATAGAGCATCAAGCATCGTTAAGCCTTTCGACTTACGTTTTCCTTTCTCATCACTTTCTTCATCGCTATTAACCTGACCAACTTCAACATTAGTTTCTTTTATGGGGGTAACGATAATGTTATTTACTCCTACTAATTTTATTTGTTCCAAAACTTCTTGTTGAGCACCTTTACCTATAGCTAGCATGCTAATAACAGCAGCCACACCAAACATTATGCCTAATGCAGTTAATAATGATTTAACAGTATTAGCCATTATAGCTTCTATGGCAATCAGTACATTATGAATGTATCGCCTGTATAGTCGTTTTAAATCGTGCATAAGTTATTGGGCATTGTGGGTTAGTGGTTGTTTCTCAGGTCTTGCTGGTTTATCTATTTTCGTATTTTGAATGCGTGTGGAGTCTTGTTTTAGAATTGATTTGTAGATCTCTATACCTGTGTAAGGTAGTTCTTTATCGCTTGTTGGCTCATTCAAAAGAACAATATCTCCTTCTGCCAGACCTTGTTTTACAACCACATAATTTTCGTTTTCAGATCCGGTTTCAATAATGGAACGGGTACGTTCATTTTTAGAGGTATAAACATAAGAAAGAGAATCATTACTAAAAACTGCTTCCAATGGTATAAAAAGTACTTCTTCAATAGTATTTGTGTTAATCACGTTAGCAGTGGTCATAGCCGGACGTAAATCTTGATCATAAGCGTTTACTTTTATGGTCACCTCAAATACCTTGGCATCGCCTCCAGGGATAACCTGCCCAATATTTGCTACCTCAGTCACCACACCATCTAATTCTTTTTCCGGAAAAGCGTCTACTCCTACTTTCACTTTTTGGCCGGTCTTTATTTTGTTAATATCCACTTCGTTTATAAATGTTTTCGATATCATGGAGGTCAGGTCAGGTAGTTCGGCAATGGTTGGTCTCCAGGGTGTTACTGAGCTTCCGACTTTGATTTTGTTACCAAGCCTGTCGAAACTATATATTAGCATTCCCGGACCGGGAGCCTTAATGTCAATAGCTTCAAATAGATCTTCAATTTCTTTAACACGGGTACGAACTCGGTTGGTTTCAAGTAATGCCCGATGTACTTTTATTTCATCCTGTTGTTTTTTCAGTACATAGTTTCGTTCGTCTTGCTCCTGCTTTCGTTTTGCTTTTTCAACATCGAGAGAGGCTTGCCTGATAACTGCTGGCGACTCATAAATTGATTGTTTAAGTATTAATTCTTTTTCCTCCAGATCAATTTTAGCGCTGATTAAATCATCCCTGAGGTTGCTCAGGTTAATGCTGGTATCAATCTTGGCATCTTCATAAGCCTCTAATTTTTCTGCTAAATCAGTCATTGCTTCTGCCATTTTCTCTTCAACGGCACTATGATCCAGAGATGCTACATAGCCTCCGGAATCCACAACGGTTCCTTCCTCAATTAGCTTTGTGATTTTAATCTCATAAATATTTATAGATCGTGCAGAGAGTTCAGAGGGGACATTTATTGAAACAGAATTTTGTGCTTGAAGCTGTCCTGTACTGTAAATGAATGATTCAAACTTTCCTTTTTTTACTGTTGTTGTGATTAAAGATTCCGTGTCGTCATTATTGCTGAATGCGTATATATAAATTAACCATATAAGTAGAGAACAACCTAAGATGCCTATCCAGGTTAGTGTTTTTTTGTTTCTCATTGGGTTTAAGTGTTTGAAATTCAATTAAATGAATTTGTGTGACGTGACAAATATATTATTTTAGTGAAAAATATGACTTTAAAGATATGTTTTTTGAGTGAAAATGTATTGTCAAAAGGTTTTTCTATCATGTTATGTTTTTTATGATGTGTGTTGTATATTTAAACTTTAAGTGAAATACGTTTGTTTTTGCAATAGGCGATTTAAATGATAATAAGAGGAGTGAATATGCTTATTATAAGAACGGGTATATTAATTTAAGATGTTGTATTTTTAACAAGAATAAAATGTAAGGCGATGGTTATAAGATTTTATCTTTTATGGGTATTCATATTTTTGTTTGGTTTTTCCGTTCTGGGTCAAAAAAAAATCACAGGAGTAGTGTATATCGATAAAAACAATGATGGTATTTATAATATAGGAGAGCAAACTCTTTCGGGAGTTGCTATATCCAATCAAAAGGAGGTTGTTTTAACTAACGATAGGGGTGAATATGTTATTTCTTTGCGCGATGGGGCTTTTGTTTATGTGATTAAGCCTGAGGGGTATCAGGTAAAATTAGATTCCTTGCATTTGCCAAATTTCTATTACCATCATCATACGCAAGGTGCGCCTGGGTATTTAAATTATCCGGGAGTGAAAGCAAGTGGTAAGGTTCCTAAGAAATTGAATTTTGCTTTGTATCCCCAAAAAGAAGACAAAACTTTTAAGGTCATTGCTATTGGAGACCCTCAAACTCCTGATCAGGAGACTTTAGATTATTTTCGAGAAGGAGTAAATGATATGTTCAGACATCATGCTGAATTTTATTTAGTACTAGGTGATATTGCCTATGATCATTTGGATGTTTATACCCGCGAAAAAGGAATTGTTGGAGCACTCGGTATTCCGGGCTATCATATCCCAGGTAATCATGATGTGAATTATAAATCGAAGCATTCTGATAATCACTTTGAAACTTTCAGAAAAGAGTATGGCCCGGATTATTATTCGTTTAATTATGCGGATGTTCACTTTGTTGTTTTAAATAATATAAATTACCAGGGTTGGAATGAGGAAAAGAATAAAATGGGAAGATATACAGGTGCATTAGATGAGGTTCAATTGGATTGGTTGAGAAATGATCTGTCGCATGTGCTAGAAGATAAATTGCTTGTCATTAATTCACATATTCCTTTTATGGTTGAGGGATGTGAAACTGAAAATCTAATCAAACTCAATGATATTTTAAAGGATAGGAAAAATGTATTATCGTTGAGTGGCCATAAACATACGATACATACCTATTATAATAGTGAAAATAACTTTTGGAAAAATCCTGGAAAAAATGAGGGTGTAGTTGTTGGTGCAGCTTGTGGAAGTTGGTGGTCAAATCCAAAAGATGAAAAAGGAATACCTGTGGCTACAGGACAAGATGGTTCTCCTAAAGGATATTTTATCTTTAATTTTTCAGGAAGCAATTATTCTTATGATTTTATTCCTCTTCATTATAAAGATGGGTTTCAATTGAGAATTTCATCTCCATTAGGTAGAGTTAAACAGGAGGAGTTAGCAAGCACTGAAATTATTGTCAATTGGTTTATAGGAAAACCCCATCAAAAGGTGGTTGTTACTATTGATGGAGATGAGGCTATTGAACTAACCAATTTTGAGGGGAAAGATCCTTTTATCGAACGAACTCTTGAAATCAGAAAAACCGACCCGAATTACCCACCTCGGGCAGTAGAGTCGTTTCATATGTGGAAAGGCCCAATGCCTGTTGATTTGAAAAAAGGGACGCATAGAATTGAAGTAACAGCCTATGGAGACAATGAAAAGCAATATAAAGGTTATCAAATAGTGGAGATAGAGTAAGATTAACTTCTTGCACCAAGCTAATTATTGCGTAAGCGAGAGCAGAGCAAAGCTTGCTTAGGCTATGCTGAGTGTAGTAATAATCTTCAGGGAAAAAAAATGAAAACCCGTCTGGTAAGACAAGCAATCTAAATTTAGCGTTTGTAATACACTATGTTTATTGATTTCAATGTTTAGAGAAAACTCAACAATTTAAAAAGAAAACAAACTCTATTTATTCTTTTCTTTTTGTCATTGCCACAAAAAGAAACAAAAAGGTCTAGCCGTGAAGAATGCCTACGCGCTCTTTCCTATTCTTTATTCTTCCATCCGGGTAATGCCGCTTTCAGCGACAGAGGACAAGCCCCCCGAATGAAGAATCACAAGAAAAGGCATTCACCCCACCATTGGCCTTCTCTTCCCGGCAGGCTCCCGCGCGTTCTACTGATTCAAGAATTGAAGGTTAAAGGTAATCAAGGATAAAGGTTAAAAACTTCGAGTTTGTAAACCCGGCCTCAGCAACGCAGACGGGGACCAGTAGGAGCAAAAAAATAGTTTTTAAGGTTTAAGTTCAAGTGTTTATTGTCAATATGTTGTCTGGTGTAATCACACATTCTTCAAAATACTCTAAAGACAAAAAGTCAAGGATGAATGACGATAAATCTACTTCATTAATGATTATTGTTATTCATTTCATTGCATTTATTTTAGCTTTCACAAGGCGTATTGAACAATCTATACTTAAAAATAGGTGTTTAGGGAGAATAGGAATATATTTTGGCTCAATTATTGGTACTAAATTCAATAATAAAGAAAATTATTGGGATGTATTAAGCTTTTATATAATTGATTATTACTATTAGTTACAAATCAAATAAAGATAAATGATATGAAAAATTTAAAATTAAATTTATTAATCATTACTATTTTGATGGCAGGTTCGTATCAGTTAAATGCTCAATCCAAGCGTGATGATCGGAGGCTGGGGAAACATGTTTCCAGAGCAAGTGTAATTTATAAAACACCAAAGCATAAGGTAATTACACGCAGAACTCTTTCAGATAGAAGGGTCATACAATTTAAAAGTGATAGATATTATTATGATCGTCATAAGTTTTATACTTTTTCGGGGGGGAGATATATTCCTATTATCCCGAGAATTGGGTTTAAAATTGATCTATTGCCATTAGAGTATATCACTATTCGTAATGGTAATATGGAGTATTATTGGTGTGACGGCATTTTTTATAATCGAATTGATGATGGTTATGAAGTAGTAAAGCCAGAGTTAGGAACTGTAGTTTACGAATTGCCTGATGATGTTGAAAAAGTAGAAATAAACGGTTTTGTTTATTATGAATTTGATGATATTTTGTATGAAAAGATTCAGATAGATGGCACGCGTGCTTATGAAGTAGTAGGTTTTGTGGAATAAATAAATTTGGCATTAAAAAAAACCTGTAATTAAAATAAATTACAGGTTTTTTGTGGTACATAGGTACTTATTATTTCTTCTTTTTTGCTTTCTTTTTGCTTTTCGTTACAAAATCATCATGATCGCTGATGAGTGTTTTCCAATCAGCTGAACTTTCAGCAGAGAAGTCGATCGTGTGTGAGTAATCATCTTTGTCTATTTTTAGTCTTTTTATGGGTTTTCCTAAGAAACCTTCGATTTCTTCTAGAATAGGTTTTTCTTCTTTACTACAAAAAGAAACAGCATTTCCTTTTTCCTTTCCTATTCCAGTCCTTCCTACTCTGTGAACATAGTTCTCAGTTAGTTCAGGCAAATCATAATTGACTACATATTGAACATGAGGAATATCGATTCCTCTTGCACTTACATCTGTTGCAATGAGAACTTTTATTTCGTTCTTTGAAAATAGATCTAACACTTTCTTTCGCTCTTCTTGTTCTTTACCTCCATGTATAAATTCAGCCTCAATACCAACACGAAGCATTGCTTTTTGAACTCTTTCAGCCCTTACTTTAGTACGTACGAATACAAGAATCTTTTCATTCGGGTTTTCTTTGATTAAACGTTCTAAAAAGTATCTTTTATCATCCATTTCAATAAAGGTCACCGAATGGTCTATGTTTCTGGCTACCGGATCTTTGGGGGAAACTTGAATGCGGATGGCATTACTTACGAGAGAATAAGCCAGTTTTTTAATGGTTTCATTAATAGTGGCAGAAAAGAATAGTGTTTGTCGTTTTTTAGGCAGATAGCCCATTAAGTCTTTAATATCTTTAATGAAACCAAGGTCAAGCATATGATCTGCCTCATCAAGAATTAAAATCTCGGTACGGTTAAGTTTAATAAACCCTCTGCTGGCCAGATCAAACATTCTTCCTGGAGTGGCAATTAAAATATCTATTCCTTTTTCAAGTTTTGCAATTTGTGGTGCTTCTTCAACGCCGCCAAATACACAAAAACATTTAATAGAAGTATGTTTGGCAAGTGTTTCAAAAACCCCATGAATTTGGATGGCTAGTTCTCTGGTAGGAACCATCACCAAACACTTTATACCATCAGCCCGTCCTTTAACTTTTTTGGTATGCAGAGTGTGTATTACTGGGATAGCAAACGCTGCGGTTTTTCCAGTTCCTGTTTGTGCGATA
>JBFHKL010000080.1:0-15227 GCA_041595375.1 Saccharicrinis sp. | reverse complement strand
CCTGTTTGGGTTAACAATTTATTACTCTGTATATATTTTGATTGTGATATAAAAGATACAAGCAGCATTTGTTGCCTGGTAGGCAAACTAATTTGATAAAAATCCTCATTTATGGTTCCTTTTTGTATGACTCTGCCCGAAAGATCGAACAACATAAAATCAATAGGCAGATAAGAAGTATTACTTACCGAAAAGGATAAATTACTTCCATCAACCTGAAAATAAACCATATCATCAATCACCTCTGCGACAGTATAGATTGAATTATCAACATCCTCTTCCTCTTCTTCTGTATAAGGGCCTACATCTTCTTTGGACAAAGGAGTTCGCTCAATCTCTTCATTACTATACTCATCGCAACCAACATCTTTTGAATTATCTCTATCCTGACCATCTACATCTTCAACAATCTCATCATATTCACCTTCCGAAGCATCTATTAAAATACTTGATGTAGTAAGACGCCATAATTGATCATCATATTCTAAATCAGGATCAGCAAAAACAAAACCTGAAGTAATCGCTTCATCCTCTGAATCTGCATTAACCACATTTCCTTCCCAGGTCATATTGGTAGGTGTATCTTCAAACTCAATATTCACATCACCGGTAGTTTTATCTATTACGTTGTTGGCAAAAACACATCCATCTGGGGCCAATGTTTTTTCATCATCTTCTCCGGCTCCGATAGTCACAGGCACTTCACATTCAACAATAGTATTAAAAGCAACAACGGCATCTTTAACTTGAAAATATCCATTCAACGCAGAATCTTCTATGCCATTCATAAAACAAATAGCAGAACGGTAACCATCTCCTTTTAATCCTTCAAAGTAATTATTGTATACCTCATGCCTCTCACCAATAATGCGAACACCACCTGATGATTTTTCTTCGCCAAAAAAATAATTACCATAAACCGAACAATCATTACCATGTCGTAAGGTTAAACATCCATCACAATCAATAAATGTATTGTACCTATAAGTATTAAAACAAGATTTATTAGATATGATCTCTATTTCTCCATCGCACTCTTCAAAAACATTGTATTCCACAGTGGCATAAGACTCCTCCATACTGTTGGTACTGGTACCAATCCTTATTGTCTCTCCACCATTTTCACCTAAATCAGCACGAGAACCAAAATAGTTATGATCTATCTGTGTATAATTAGGTGTGTCATTTCCTAACCATACCACCATAGTAGCTCCTGAATTATTCTTTCCACTAAAAGAACAATGATCTACGCGGTTATATAATCCATAAATAGAGATCCATTTATATTCGTCATCACTACTATCCGAATTATAATCGGTAATACTGCAATTGGTTAATCTACAATTATTGGCTAATTCTGATGAACTATTTCTAAATTCTATTACAGCACCATCTGCAGAGTAACCATCTTCAAAATTAAGCCCGTTTACTTCCAGATATTCACCATAAATATTTAAGGTAGATGTTCCTGTTAAGGCAACTGAATTAACCGATTCCGGTATTAACACAATCCAACTCTCTTCGGTACCTGTACCTTCAAAAACAATATTCTGGTTAGCCCACGTTCCCGCCGCCATTTTAATAGTATCACCAGCACTCAATACTTCATTTAAGTCCTCAATATCCGAAGCAGAAGAAACTGTATAGTTAGCAGCATTGATATATGTGACCTGTATTAAAAATAAAATACCTGTAACAAATTTTACCATTTGCCTGTTTGTTAAATTATGTTCTGCTTTTTTTGTCATTTATAGCTTAAAATAAATCTTAAAACTGCCTTATTATCTACTGCAATACCATCTATTGGTCGACCAATTTACAGACTATTTTTTAATTAACAAATTTTAACCGAATAATTTTATCTACAACAAGCCATTAAAAACACCCAAATAAAACTCTACATCCCATACCACAACAGGGTTTGAAGCACATTTTAAGCGATGTAATTTTTTTTACAAATCTTTCAATATTGCAAATTGGTAGACCAATTGAGGTAATAAATGTTAATTTAGAGAGAATTCAAGCGGTTTTAGTGAAAATATATTAAAAACAGAAAGGGGGATGTGTTTAATTTTATAAACACATCCCCCTTTAATTATTTATTTTACTTACAGCTTATGTAAGCTCTGTTTACCGTTTGCTGATAATCCCCAATTTTTTATTAATCTTACTATGAACCAGATTTGTTATATGCTCATAAGAATGGGTACCTGGCATTACCGGTTCCATAAATTCTACAATCACCTTTTTAAATGGCTTTGGAAACCAGCTGCCTTTGGGGAGTGCATCAAAAGCTCCCTTTATAGACACAGGGACAACAGGCACATTTAATTCGCGACTTAAAATAGCAAAAGTCTTTTTAAAATCACCCAATTTACCATTCATTGTTCGAGTACCTTCAGGGAATATAATCAGGTTCTTATTCTTTTTTAAAGCTTCACCCATTTTTTGAATAGACTCTTTTAAATCCTTATTCAAGTCCATTATAATAATATGATTTCTGTTTGCGATAAATTTTAACCATTGTTTATTCACATGCTTTTCTTTGGCATAGAAATAGGTATTCTTAATCATCTTATTTTTTAAGAAAGAAGCGACAAATAGTCCATCAAAATAACTTTGATGATTGGGAGCAATAATACACGGTTCATTGGGTATATTTTTGATACCTCTTCCTTTCAAACCAAAATAAAGGCTAAAAAAAGCTTTAGACAATTTAACAAAGGCTCTACCTGTAAACCAGGTTTTAGGTAAAGAGATATAAACTTTCTCCTTTAATATTTTAGTCCAATCCACTTTTTCCACCTGCATTTTATTACGGTGTTCGTGCAAATATTCACTTAAGGCAAGCACATTTTTAAACTTAACCAGTTCACCAGGATCGACATCTACACCGAAGCTAGATTTTAAAAACACCTGTAAACTCACCTTATCTAGGGAGTCGAGCCCCAAATCCAATTCAAGATGATGATGCGGCAATACTTTTTTACGCTTCTCTTCCTCGAGGTAATCAGCTACGATATGAAATTCCTTTAGGTCAACTTCAACAGGAGCAACTTCCTCCTCTACCTGTTTTCTTTCCAACTCACTCAACTTAAATCGTCGTATCTTACCTAATCGAGTACGGGGCAATTCGCCATGTAAAACAGTAATATCCATTACCTTTTTATACGAGGTGCAAGTCATATTATATGCTTCAATGACCTCGCGCTTGATTTCCTGATACAATTCAAGAGCATTAGTATATTTAAACGACAACTCATCAGAGGGAACGATAATAGCCTTAAACTGATCTCCGGACTGGTATACGCCTGCTTCTTTTACAAAAGCAGCATAACTCTCCAACTTATACTCAATTTCGACGGGGTTAATGTTTTTCCCATTAGAAAGAATCAGTATTTCTTTCTTACGCCCTGTAATATGCAAAAACCCCTGTTGATCAAAATGTCCCAGGTCACCTGTATAAAGCCATCCTTCTTTCAGTACTTCACTGGTTTCTTCGGGGCGGTTAAAATAACCTTGCATTATATTCTCGCCTTTGGCCACAATCTCTCCCTCACGTATTTCCACTTCACATTTAGGCAATACAAATCCTGGCGATCCTGTTTTAATATGACCAGGACGAGTAAAGGTAATCATTGGCGAAGCCTCTGTCATCCCATAACCTTCGAGCACGTCAAAGCCCAGGGTTTTATAATCTCGTCCTACTTCCTTATCCAAAGCAGCACCCCCACTAACCATAAAACGAATACATCCTCCAAATTTTTTATGTACTGCGCCAAAAACCAATTTGGAGAAAGACCTAGATTGAAGTTTTTCAGCTAGGCTAAACAAAGCAAGAGCTACTTTACTCTTATTAATTTTAGTTTTAATTCCTCTATGAATAGCTGTATATAACCGGGGCACACCCAACAATAGCGTTATTTTATTATCCTGTAAGGTTTGAATAATATCCTCTGAGGCCATAGATGGAGATATAGCAACCGTAGCGCCCATTTTCAAGGGAATAATTAAATTACCCATCAAACCAAAAATATGATGAAGCGGCAAAAGCATCAGTAAGCGATCATCTGCCCTGTAAATCTTTACATCTTCCGAAACTGCTTTCAAATTAGCCAACAAGTTTGCATACGAAAGCATGACTCCCTTGGGGTTTCCTGTAGTACCTGATGTGTAAATAATAATTGCAGTCTCTTCTCCTTTAGGCTCAATTACCGGAAACTCGGAAAAGCTATCGGCATCTGCTTCTTCATAATCATCAATCACAAAGGTCTGAGGTGAATAATCCAATTGCTTGCATGCTTATTTAAAGTCAGCTAACTTATCTTTAGATACAAACACCACTTCAGGCTTACAATCATTTAAAAGATAAGCCACTTCATCTATCGTGCTCATAAAATCGATGGGCACAACTACGGCATGGTTATTCCAGGCTGAATAGAAACTATATACCCACCCCTCGCGATTCTCTGAAAAAATACCAACTCGGCTGGTTCTAATCTTTTTATATAATGAAGAAAATAATTGTACTTTTTTCGATAACTCGTTATACGAAACAATGTTTCCTGACTTTATTAATGCTGTCTTTTCTCCTTGATGTAAAAACATATAATACTATTATAAAATAAATTTATCCGATATTCCTATTGTATACAAACAATCAATCTGCACAAATCAGGCAATACCCAATTATTAACGCCATGCGAGTAAATTAGAATATAGTCTTATAAACTTTTTCCCCTTTACTCACCCTTCATTTTCAAATACGTTAATTATTCGTCAAATATATACAAATTACGCATGTCAATACAAAATTCACAACCATTCTATCAAATCTTAACATTAAAACACCCGAATTCATTTGCTTAAACTCAGAAAACAACAATTTGTTTAACCCACACTAAAGAATTATTATTTAAGCAATTAAACAGCACTTTATAAAAACAACCATAAAACAAATGCCTAAATAAACCCTTAATTTAGGCTTTTTTAGGTCTGCTCTAAATATAAGCTTGCTCAATTAAGTGAAGCACAAAACAAAAATAGAAAGTAAAATACAATACCTGAATTAATAAAGCTAAAAGGAAGACTACTTTATACACCCGTTAAAATAATAAAAAACATTAGGATGAATACGCCCTTTCCTTGTTCATTCGCTGTGTAATGCGTATTTTTAAGCAAACTAAAGTAAGCTAGCAAATGCAAAAAGTATATGTTTTTTTAGCCGATGGTTTTGAAGAAATAGAAGCCATTACTCCGATAGATGTTTTACGCAGAGCAGAAGTTGATGTAACTACTGTATCTATATCCGATAAAAGGGAGGTAAAAGGAGCCCATCACATTCCTATTACTGCAGACAAAATTTTTAAAACCTGCAATTTCTCGGATGCTGATTTATTGATATTACCGGGAGGAATGCCTGGAACATTAAATCTGAATAAACATGATGAGTTAAAAAAGTTATTGATTGAGTTCTCCAATAGGGGAAAACTGATTGGAGCAATTTGTGCCGCTCCTCTGGTATTAGGCGAACAAGGATTACTGCAAAACAAAAATGCTACCTGCTACCCTGGTTTTGAGCATCAGTTGACAGGAGCCCGGCACACTGGATCTCCATTGGAAGTAGCGCAAAATATCATTACTGCCAAGGGTGTAGGTGCTGCCATGAAATTTGCTTTACAATTGGTAATGATGCTTAAAGGTGAAGCTTTGGCCAATGATCTGGCAAAAAAAATGGTTATTGAATAGTATGTTCTGGGTTTCAGGTTCTGGGTTCAATGTTCTATGTTTAAGGTTCTGATTTCTACGTTTTAACTAAACCTGAAACATTAAACTTGAACCATGTTTTTCACTCCTCAATTACCGAATTACTCACTTCAATATCAGTATCTGCATGCATAGATATTTGCGGATAAACAGGATACCAGGAACCACCTGTGTTATTTTTAACATAAGAGTCTTTGATTACAATATTACCTGAATGATCATTTGTTACAAAAAATATAGCAGAACCATAGGCATTAACAGTATTCTGCTCAATTTTGCACCCTAGCACCTTTAAAGTCATCGTATTTCCATCGTTATAGATTGCGCCTCCACTTCCTCCCCCTTCTGTGCCCGATTCTGCAGGATTACCTCCCTCGCCAACAGCTACATTATGCGAAAATAAGCAATTGATCAAAGTCCATGAGACACCAATACTGCTTATACCACCTCCATTTGAACCTGTATTCCCATAACCCTCAGCTCCTCCAAAAGTAGTATTTACAACATATACAGGCAGGTTCTCATACTGACTAAATACCCTCACAGCAGCACCCCCTACATCAGGTCCTGATTCCTTACATACATTATTAAAAAAACGACAGTTTACCATTTTAAAACGACCTCCACGCACCCAAACAGCTCCACCTCCATCATACACTGATTCGTTAACCGAGTTACCATCAATAAGAGTAATGTTTTGAAGCGTTAAGCGAGGATGATCCTGATTTTGGCATTCCGAAGTTGTCCATGTTAAATCTTGATCACAAGTATTCATATACAATATTCTTCTTTCCTGCATTCCACTCAGAGTAACCATACCTCCACCATCGATAACCACATCAGGATTGGCATCATTATATACCTTAGCTGTCTGAGTCATATATATAGTAAAGGGTTCATCACCACCATTAAATACTATTTTCCCTCCCTGAGCGATGGCATCCACAACTTTTTCGCTGGTACAACTTTCCGGAGTCCCCTCTCCAATAATGATATCTGGCTCGGAAACATCTTCTGCATCAGCCTCGGAAGGAATTGGATAGTTACCTTCATCCCAACCTGCAGCAGGACCGTCTTCGGGGTTTTCCAGAGGATTATATACAACTACGGTATCTTCATCACTTCCCGAACAACTTTTCAACATCAGACACACTGTAACAACCATCAACAAACAAATACTGCTTTTTACCTTCATTGCTTAAATATTAAAATTAAATAAAAATTTAATCCGGCTTTAACAAGCCATGTAAGTATGTAGTTCATCTGACTCATCTTATTACGAATTAAAGCAATAATTATTGTATCAACGATAAGCCAACAATTCATCAGATTAATTACTTTTGCATTAAAATTAAAACTTTATGGAGTCTGATTTTGCAAATAAATGTTTTGTGTGCGGTAAAATATTAAACGAGATCACAAATAAAAATGCAGTTACAAACCTACCGGTATGTGATAAATGCACCGGCAGCGATAAAGAAAAAGAAAAAGAAAAGGAAGCGCTCGACTCTCTGGCTGATGGTTTTGTTTGTGGCTGTATATAAAAACATTCTATTCCCTGTATTTTTTTTAGAGCAAGATGACTCATGTGAATACATAAAAATCAGCTGCTAAGAAAAACAATTTAGAAGCTTTTACATTGTAAAGATACAGAGTAGAGAAACTCATAAATGAAAGTGGCAAAAAAGCTTAGCCATTCCCTATAAAAAAGGCTTAACTATTGAGATGATAAGTTAAGCCTTAGAGGTTTTTTACTCCTGAATTAATTTTAACTTCTCGACTAATTTAGTTCTTACTCTATGCACGAGTATAATTCCTGCTAATAATAAAATAATACCAAATACGCCCATATCAATACATTTTTAAGAATTGGTTATAGTAATCTCATAAGCAAAAGTATTAAATATTTTTTTGTAAATGTAATTTTTTGTAAACAAATGTGAAAATTATTATTCAATAGTCTTCACGCTATCAATATCCAATATTGCGATATTAGATTAGCTCAGTAAAATAAAAAACGCAAACAAGTTGTATTAAACCTGCTTGCGTTTTCTTAAAACTTTAATGGATGCAAATGTAAACTTAGTAACAGAATCAAATTCTCAGACGAATAACCCTGATCCGATTACCCGGAAGCTCAGCTTATATTTTTTTAATGGGTACAGATAGTTTTTCTGCCTCCTCACCAATATATTTTCTAAAACCATCTTCAGTTTTCCATTGATCCTGGTCAAGTCCCCAAACTGCAAAGAAATAATGTTTAGCAGGAGTTCCCTCATTGCATTGTTGCCCTATATAAGCAGTCTCGGAGATTACATGGCTAAATCCCTTTTCTGTTACCGTTTCGTATCCCAGTTCAAAAAAGTTGATGTCAGTAGTACGGCCAATATTACCTACTCCTTTTGAAGGAATAATCACAGCCATACCCAACTCATCTTTATTCTCAGACTGCATATCGTGCGTTCCCAGACAGGTGTAATTGGCTACTTCAAAAGTAAAAGGTTCACTATTCAAACGACTTGTCACAATTCCGGTAACAATTTGGTCACTTTCGGCACACCCCTTTACAGTCACATCCGATTCGAACCAATACTTACCAGCATAAATAGTAATACGCTCAACGGCGTCAAGCATTTCTCCCTCAACGTCCCAACCACTATAACGTAATTCGAAGACAGAGCGAACAGGGCCTTCAATTAGATTGACATAATCGTATTGTTCGGTTGAACCCAAGCGGATAAGAGAATCATTTCTCATTAAAGCAATACCTCCAGAACCAAGGGAGCTACCACAATGTAGCACATCCATTCCCCATTCATTAAGCTCGTGGTAACTGCTCATCTCCTTTGAGCCAACCTTATCCATCACCATTTCAGCTTTCAACTTCCCAAATAAATCTTTTATATTTCTACAGTCTAAATAGTTACGAAAAGCTATTTTATCATTTTCCCAACTTACACTTTCGGCCTGGGCTATTACCTTAAAGCCTTCTTTGTACGAAGGGGCACTATATTTTTTATACTCCTTATAGGAACCATCCTCTTGAATTATTCCTAAACGAAGATTAGTACGCATTTCAAAATCAGGGAAATCACTTTGAGCAACAGCTAGAATTTCAACATCTAATTTCTCATTAGCTTTAAAGTCCATTAGTAATACAGCCTCATCCCATTTTCCATCACCATCCAAATCATCGCATTGACTAGGTATTGTTTTTTCGTTTACTTTAAAAACAGGAAGTTGTCCTTCTGTGAGTTTAATTTTACTGGTAATATCATTACGGGTTAAAACGATTATTTCATCTGCTCGTTCAGCATTAATTGGATTTTCAAAGGTCATTGTTACCTTTTGCTGACAGGAAACAAAGCTAATTAGGGCTGGAATGTAAAATAAGAATAAGTAACGCATCTTGCTTAAATTTTAATTTGTTAATTTGAAAAAAGGGTGCATATAAATACTAACACCCTTTTTAATATGAATTTTTAAATTTCATTTTCTCCTTTAACATAACCAAAGTTAGCCAAGATACCTCCATCCACATAAAGAATATGTCCGTTTACAAAGTTAGCTGCTTTGGAAGCTAAAAATAGAGCTGCATTACCTACATCTTCAGGCTCACCCCAACGTCCTGCTGGCGTACGTGTCATTACCAAATCGTTAAAAGGATGACCGTTTACCCTGATAGGAGCTGTTTGCGAAGTAGCAATATAACCAGGGCCAATACCATTAATCTGTAGGTTGTACTTAGCCCACTCACACGTCATATTTTCGGTCAATAATTTTAAACCACCCTTTGCCGCTGCATAAGCCGACACATTTTGACGACCATAAACACTCATCATGGAGCACATATTAATAATTTTTCCCTCACGACGTTTAATCATGCCCGGTGCGATACGTTTTGCAACAATCAAAGGAGCTACCAAATCCACATCTAAAACCTGTTCAAAATCCTTAATGGGCATATCTAAGATAGGTACTCGTTTAATAATACCTGCATTATTAACTAAAATATCAATTGGTCCTACTTCCTTTTCTATAATGCTTACCCCTTTATCTACATCTTCTTCACTGGTAACATTAAAGTTAACCGTGAATACATCAATACCCTCTTTTGCATATTCCTGTTTACACTCCGTTAACTTCTCATCATTGATATCGTTTACACAAAGTTTGGCACCGGCTTTAGCTAAAGCTTTACCACATGCCATCCCAATACCATGTGTACCTCCTGTTACCAGGGCAATTTTACCGGATAAATCAAATAATTCATTCATCATTTCTTTCATTTAGATCGTTAGAATTTTATTATCCACAATGCGCAATCGTTTGCACAAGCAGACAAAAAAATAACTGATTAAGATTTATACTATTCTTCAAAGCCTCATAAAAGCAGAGATGCTTTGATATTATTTTAAAGCCAATACTACCTTAGTTCGTTAGGCTGACGGACATCCATATCTGTATAGTCAAGATTTTCACCAGCCATACCCCAAACAAAAATATAGTTAGACGTGCCTGCTGCACTATGGATACTCCAAGCAGGAGAGAGAACGGCTTGTTCGTTTTTCATCCATATATGGCGGGTATCATCGGGTTGACCCATAAAGTGACAGATAGCCTGATTGTCCGGAACTTCAAAATAGAAATAGGCTTCCATGCGTCGATTATGAGTATGTGCAGGCATGGTATTCCATACGCTTCCTGGCTTCAACTCGGTCATTCCCATTTGTAGCTGACAGGTTTCAACAACCTCTTTAACTAATAACTGGTTAATTTGGCGTTCATTTGATGTTTCCAACGATCCTAATTGCAACACATTCGCATCCTTTAAAGTAATATGGCGAGAAGGCAGAGCCTTATGAGCAGGAGCCGAATTAATATACAGGTGGGCAGGAGCATTTGCATCAAGTGATTCAAAAACAACATCCTTCACTCCCTGACCTAAATATAAAGCTTCCTTATGTTTTAAAGAATAAACCGTTCCATCGGCAGTAACAGTAGCCTCACCCCCTACATTAATAATCCCTAATTCACGTCGTTTGAGAAAAAAATCAGCTTTCAGCTCGTCATAGGTTTCTAATTTAATAGGCTTATTAACAGGCACTACTCCCCCAACAATATATCTGTCGTAAAAAGAATAGACTAAATTTATCTCTCCTGGAACCATCACTTTTTCTATAAGAAACTCCTTACGAATTCTATCGGTTCCATAACTTTTCACATCCTCAGGATGCACCGCATAACGTACTTCCATACTCATAACTAACGATTTTAATTTATTTACAATTATTTTCTAGAGGATTCCCTTGCTATAAATTTTACAGAAACCACTCTTTCTATATTATTGATACTTCCTTCCAGTGCATGAATCATTTCCTGTGCAGCTATCCGGCCCATTTCATTACCATGTTGTTCAACAGTGGTTAAGGAAGGGTGCAACATTTCGGCAAAAGGTTCATTGCTAAAACCAGCCACGCCAAACTCCTCGGGCACTTTTATGTTCATTTCCTTTAATCCTTCAATAGCTCCAAAAGCAGAATAATCACCTGCACAAAAAACAGCATCTGCATTACCTTCTTTTATTAATTTGATAATGTTCAAGTAGCCCACTTCACGTGTTATTGCATTTTCAATAATCAAACTTCGGTCAACCTCCCCCAACTCTTCTTTAACTGCAGCCTCGTAACCAGCTTGTCTCTCGCGATAGGCATTTAACAAATGACTACCTCCAAAGTGTGCTACTCTTTTATAACCGGCACTCAGTAAATTTTTTGTTGCCTCATAGGCTCCCGTAAAATTATCATTGACTATTTTGGAGCCATTTAAATCATTGCAAACCCTATCGAACTGCACCAGAGGGACATGCGCATCAACAACACCCTGTAAATGTGCAAAATCATTTGTTTCCACAGAAAGTGATGCAATAATGCCTGCCACCCGATTACTCATTAATGATTGAACCGCTTTTACTTCAGACTGAAGTTGTTCGTGTGTTTGCATGATAAGCAGACTATAACCGGCGGGATTTAATATTTCCTCCACTCCGCTAATAACATTGCTAAAAAAATGCCGATTGATTCGAGGCACAATCATACCGATTAAGTCCGATTTTCCTTTTCGGAGAGAAGAAGCCATCAGATTGGGCTGATATCCCATTTCTTTAGCTACTTTTTGCACCAACTCCCGTGTTTTTTCACTGACTCGTTTATTTCCGGCCAAGGCGCGTGAGATGGTAGAAGGTGTAACTCCTAATTTTTCAGCAATATCATTGATAGTAACATTCCGCATGGTAATATGAATTTATACAAAAATACAAACGATTGTACAATAATGCGCAATCGTTTGTATTTTTTTTTCATAATTCTTTGTTCCCAACACGTTAAATGCTGATTACATGGATATTACTCTTTAATTATTTTTTAAGTGGATCACAATGAAGTAAACGAAAAACAGGAAATAGACCTGTAATATTATGCCAAAGCTAAAGAAATTTTCTTTTTACAAATTCATCAAAAGCCTCTTTATACTGCTTACTGATAGGGACAAGTTCCTTACCAAAAAGAATACGATAACGCTCAATTGTGGTAACTTTCTCAAGATTAACGATAAAGGAACGATGGGTACGCATAAACCTATCTTTAGGTAATCTATCTTCCAAGGCCTTCATGGTAGAATGAAAAACAATAGGTGAAACTGAGGATTCCAGATAAAGTTTTACATAATCGCGTAATCCTTCGATATACAAAATATCATTGTAATTAATACGTTTTAACTGGTAATCGGCCTTAATAAATAAATAATCTTCTTCAGTACTGCCAGCATTAGGAACTACTGATTTAACCGATTCAATAAGCTCTATTTGTTCTTTTGCATGCATAACCGATTTAAAAAACACCTCATAACTCACAGGTTTTAACAAGTAATCCAGTGCATGAAGTTGAAATCCTTCGACGGCATACTTTTCATAGGCAGTGGTAAAAATTACCTTACAATTATCTTCCAGTGTTCTGGCAAATTCGATACCTGTTAAATCTGGCATTTGAATATCCAGAAAAATAAGTTGAACAGTATTATCCTGCAAAAATTCCATTGCATCAATAGGATTATCAAATTGTCCTACCAGCTCTAAAAAAGGAGTTTTATGAATATGTGACACAATTAAACCCAAGGCTAAAGGCTCATCATCTATGGCAATGCAGGTAATTTTTTTCATTGGTATTTTTTTTAATCAATATTCAAGTATCTTTATTTTTTATCCTCATCAAAAGGAATCACCAAATCTACAATAAAAGTATTATTATAGGTGTCCATTTTCAATTTTGCTTTATTACCATAAATCAAATCGAGTCGCTTTTTAATGTTAGTGATTCCAACACCACCTATGTTCTTTTGACCGTTGTAATTATTAGAAGGGATACTGTTTTCACAGCTAAAAACAACTTTATTTTTAACTGTTTTTAGTGAAATTCTGATAAAAGATTTCTCGCGATAGCTAACACCGTGTTTAAAAGCATTTTCAACAAAAGGAATAAACATCAATGGAGGAATATTAACGTTTTCCACATTATCAGCAATATCCACCTCTAAAGTAACCTTTGAGGTTAAACGTTGCCTCATTAATTCGATGTAATTTTTGGTAAATTCAAACTCCTTTCGCAACTCTATTGTTCGAATATCTGATTCATATATTAAATAACGCATTAAACCCGAGAGTTTCTCCACTGATTGTTGCGCTTTATCGCTATCTATGGCAATAAGGGCGTAAATATTATTTAAAGCATTGAAAAAGAAATGAGGACTGATTTGATTTTTTAAAAAGGACAGTTCTGTATCCAGATGGGCTTTTTCGCGTGCTTGTTGTTCCTTTTCATTTTGATGATGACGCTTAATTATACTGGCTCCTGTGCTGGTACCAATAACAAACATGTATAAGAAAAAATTATCGATTAACCGGGGATGTATTAACCCAGGCTTTTCATTGCTTTCGGGAGTAGGAAACAGGCCCATGCTTTCCCTTAACTGATCAAAATCTAAGAACCTATAAACTAATTGTGATATTATTATCATTAAAATAGCAAACAACAACAAGCCCCCAAAGTAATAAAATTTATTTTTTGTGAAATAAAAATGTGGAGTTACAAACAAATAATTAACATAAAAAATAATGATCATAAAGACCATATGAAAATAATAGGTATAAATCCAAAAAGTCAGGTTATTATCTGAGCTGTTGAAAACAAACATGGGCATCAAAAGCATAAATAATACACCTATAACATGAGGTAACCAGTTACCTATTTTATATTTAAGAAATTGCATACGCTAAAGTTAATACTTTTATAATAACGAAATAGTTAAAGGTCATTTGTCAGCGTTAATTGCGACCAACAGGTCACTACTGACCTCTGAAGACATTTATTAAACAGCTAGCCAACCACAGTTTACTCATGTCTTAAGGCCACAATAGGATCCAGAGCGGAGGCTTTACGTGCCGGATACCAGCCAAAAAATACACCAATAAATGTACACACCATAAACGATAGTATAACTGAACTTTGGGTAATCAAAACAGGCCAGTTCATCACATGCTCAACAATATAAGAAGCAAGATAGCCCGTTAGAACACCAATAATACCACCCAACACACTCAGCAAAATCGCTTCGAGTAAAAACTGTAATAAAATGTCTTTGCCTTTTCCTCCAATAGCCAAGCGCAAGCCTATTTCACGTGTTCGTTCAGTAACTGAAACATACATAATATTCATAATTCCAATTCCTCCTACCAATAAGGAAATGGCAGAAATGGATCCTAATAAAACCACCAAAAGCTCAGAAATAGATCCAAAATTTTCAATAAGCTCCTCTTGGGTGCGAATTTCAAAGTCATTATCCTCTGCATCCCTTAGTTTATGCGAAATTCTCAGTAACTGTTCTATTTCCGCACTCGTTTCTTCAATTTTGTTTTCATCCTTGGCCGATAAAACAATGTCGCGTAAATAAGTTTCGCGTGTTATCCGTTTCATTATAGTAGAATACGGCATCAAGACCATATCATCCTGGTCTTGTCCAAAAGTATTGTTCCCTTTTTCTTTAAAAGTACCTATTACCTTAAAAGGAATGCTATTAAATCGGATGGTTTGTCCCACCGGTTCTACATCGTCTCCAAAAATATTCTCCACCACCGTTTGTCCGAGCACACAAACTTTAGACGCCGTCTTTATTTCACGGCTTGTATAAAATCTACCGGTGGCAATTTCATACTTTTTTATTTCGGCATATTCTTCGTTACCCCCTGCAATTGAAGTAGGCCAGTTATTAGCTCCAAAAACAACTTGTCCAGAACTTGACATTCCTGGTGAAACAGCATTTACAAGGGTACAATTATTCTTTAGATACTCAACATCTTTCTCTTTAAGCGTTTGAGATGCAGTTCTACCTTGCTGTACCCCTCCACTGCT
>JBFHKL010000079.1:0-15359 GCA_041595375.1 Saccharicrinis sp. | reverse complement strand
GTAATAGGATCAATGATCATCCCATTTTCTGCACGCTTCACAATTTGAACTTTTTTGGCCTGCTCCTCTATAGTCATGTTTTTGTGAATAACACCTATACCACCTTCCCTAGCTATAGCAATTGCTAAACGTTCTTCAGTAACAGTATCCATTGCTGCAGAAACAATAGGGGTGTTAATGGTGATGTTGCGTGTGAATTTTGAAGCCAAGCTTACTTCACGCGGTAATACTTGTGAATAGGCTGGTACTAATAAAACATCATCGAATGTTAATCCGTCTGATGTTATTTTATCTTCTAAAAATGACATGATGTTGATGGTTTATTGATTGAATTAGAAAATTTTGGCAAAAGTACAAAAATATATCGTTAGGCAAGAGGGTTTATCAATTTTTAATTTTTTGATGGATTGTTTATTATCCTAACTGTTGATTTATAGGGCCCTTAACTCTTCATTTATTAAAACAAATAAATAAATGAAGAGTTTGTAAATTCATATTATTCAAGCGAAAAACATAAAACAATCTAATTTAATAAAGCCTCAATTTGCTGTTTATCGTTGATGTCGGGAAATTTATTCAGCATTTCCCGTGCTAAGTCTTTTGTTTTTTCTGTGAGTTTATATTTTTGGTACAGGTTAAGCAATGCCATATAAGTATTGGCATCGTTTGGATTGATTTTGATGGCTTTCAGTAAATATTTTTCGGCATCAGCCTGCTTGTTCCAAAAATCATACATCATAGCTATGTTATAAGGGATTCGTGGGTTTTGAGGCGCTAATTCATATGCTTTTAATAAATATTTCATTGATTCCTCATAACGCTGACGTTCTGTTAAAAACAAGGCGTAGGTAAACATTGTGTTTCCATCTTCGGGCATATGTTTCAAGTAATCCTTTAATAAAAGTTCTGTTTTATCGTATTCCCCTTTACTATTGTATAATAGAGCCAGGTTTATTTTAATGGTATGTAGCTCATTATCTTGTTTTAATGCTTCTGTATAAAATTTTTCGGCATTATCCAGATCCTTGTTGTTGAAATAAAAGTTGGCCAGATTAAATTTTCCTGAAGGGAAATCGGCACTATACTCTAAGGCATCTTTGTACTCCTTTAATACTTTATTTAAAGACTCATGATATTTGGCCGGAATTTGTTCTCTCGGTATAGTGTTTAATTTGGTAGCGCATTCAATTCTGATGGATTTGCTTGCATCGTTTAGCATATTTAGCACCTTGTTTAATGATTCTTGGTCGTCAATAAACAGGCTGTTTAAGGCATTATACCTGATATGGCCATTGAAGTTATTCATAGCTTCAAATAAAATATTCTTTGACTGTGCCTGATAATTTATGCCTAGATAGTGAATAGCTGTAGCTCTTATTATTTCAGGGTATACCTCGTCGTTATATATATGAACCAAGCCATCAAAACCTTTCTGACTGCCTGTTTGAGCCTCATGAAATACTGTTCCGTATTGCGAATGGCGACTAACACCATGCCATTTGTTTACATTATCAATGGCCCATTGTGTTGATTTATCGGCATGGCATTGATTACAGGCGTTTGGCGTTCCCAGTTCTTTTGTCAGGTCGGGACGAGGAATTCGGAAACTATGATCGTTACGATAATCAACTCCCATGTAAAACTGTGCAGGCATATGGCAGTTGATACAACGCGTACCTTCTCCTACTTCAAATTTTACCCCATCATCAGCGATGACGGCTTCCCCTTCTTCGCCAAATGCTTTATGGAAGTGGTGATTGGGAGTGTCGTAATCATCGGCACGGTGACATTGGGTACACAGGCGGTTGTCTTCAAACAAACGTTTGGTGCTATGTACATTATGGCAATCGTTGCATTTTACATCACGCATGTACATTTTGCTTTGCGTAAATGAGCCATATACATAGTCTTCATCCAGAATCTGCCCGTCAATATGGTAATTTTCACCCGTTGGTAAATTCGGGATGGTGTGATTGTAAATATCATCGCTATGTTTAAAGTCAGAGATAGAGCCCCGGCGTGCATGACAACGAACACATAAATCAACATATTGCTTGTTGTCTATTCCGCTTGTTTTAACCACCAGTCCATAGTTGTTATGTTCGTCTCTGGCATATTCGCTTTTGGCAGCCCACTCCAGATGTTTAGAAGCAGGGCCGTGGCAGGCTTCGCAACTCACATCTATTTCACTCCAGGTAGTATGGTAAGAATCTGTTTTTACATCATAACCTTTAACCAGGTTGGTCGAGTGACAATCGGCACACATACTATTCCAGTTCTGTGCCTGATTGGTCCAATGCAGCCAGTTGTCATGCTCAATTATTTCATTTTTATAAATTTTTTCGGCCATATGGTACCAAACACTATCTTTAGAGTTCCAGGTAAGTGGTAGTGTTTGTAAGCGGCCTTTGCTAAACTCTATAAGATATTGCTGTAGAGGATAGTAGCCGAATACATATTTTACCTCAAATTCTTCCATTTCTCCTGTTTCTCCGTCGGTATACACGTAAAACCTATCGTCTTTCTTGTAAAATTTATGGGTCATTCCATTATACTCCAATGACTGATTATTGAAATTGCCCAAAACAGTAGAAGCATTGGCGTGATCCATAGCTAGGTCGTGGTCAGAGCCAACCCAGTCGTTATATTCATTCTGGTGACATTCTATACAGGTTTCTCTGCCAACGTATTGAGCTTCCTGTTCGGAATCGCTACTGTTGTTGCCATAGGCGCGCACAACCAGATACAAAGGGATGGTAATGATGGTTACCAACATGGCTATTAAGCTGATCCTTTCAATTTTGTGGTTTTCCATTATGCGTAGGTTAATTGCGATTTTGTAAAGGACTCTCTTCGGGTAGGTTTGTTGGTATCAACCCATAGCTCTCCATTTTTAATGGTGATGGGGAAAATATCTAAAGGCCTTGTAGCCGGAGATGAGGTTACCTCCCCAAATTTATTGAATTGAGACGCATGACAAGGACAGTTGAATCCTTCGGTATGGGGATTAGTGTTGACCACGCAGCCCAGATGGGTGCATTTAACAGATAGGGCAAGAAATCCTCCGTCTTCAAAACGTTTAAGATAAAACTGGCCAGATAAAAAAGGATATATCTTATTGCTTTCGTAAGAATTAACTTTTCCCGCATTAAAAAGCTCTTCTTTCTTTCCTGATAAATTCGCTTTACTTACGCCTTCTTTCATTAAGAAAAATGCTTCCACAGAAGCTGCAGCTAGGATAAAACGTTTTATAAATTTGCGTCGGTCAAATTTCATTGTTATAATCTCAAATCAGTTTTAAAAAATCATCTGCATGCCTTCACCTCTTAGTAAAAGTGAAATCAAAAGCATAGTGATGTAGGACGATAATAAAATAGTTATACCCGCCATAATCAATTCTGTTTTATCGGCCTTGTGCTTGTGATGCCAAAACATTAGAAAGGCTGAAACAGGCAGTGCATACAGTAAAAAGGGTATTACCCCGGTGCTAATCCAGACAGGCATAAATTTTAACCACAAGTCGAAATGTAAAAAGTGATCAAGAGTATAGATTAACACAAAGGTGAATATAAAGCTGTAAACGGCAGATTGTATGGTGATTTTCTTGCCAAGAGGGGAGTTGAACCAAACACCAATATTTGGTTTTGTGTTTTTGAAATAAGGGAGATAGAAAAATAAAAATGCTACAGCTAATGGAATAATTAAGGCTCCAAAAACAGGATGCATGTGTAATAGTAATTCCTGAGCTCCTAAAAAATACCATGGCGCCTTGCTGGGGTTGGGACTCTTTAATGGGTTTGCTTGTTCAAGTAATGGGGCATGGTAAAATACAGAGACCAGAAAAATACCTGCAATAAGCAGGGTAGCCACCATTATTTCCTTAATTACCAGGTTAGGTATTACGCTTACCTTTTCTTTTTCTGTAACTTCAGGTAAGGCTACACCACCAGCTTTACGCACCAGCCAAAAATGCATGCTCATTAAAAAGATAAATATCAAAGGCAGTACGCCGGTGTGTAAGGTGTAAAAATTAATTAAAGTATTTCCATCCACCGTTTCGCTTCCTCTGACCATATTAGCCAGCGAATGTCCTATAAATGGTATATATTCAATGATTTGTGTGATTACAGTAACAGCCCAAAAAGCCAATTGATCCCAAGGCAACAAATAACCTGTAAAGCTGGAGGCCATCACTAAAATAAACATCAGTAAACCATAAATCCAGTTTTTGCCTCTTTTTTTATAAATAGCTTGTGAATAATACACCCTGATTAAATGTAAAAAGGAAGCTATGATCATCAGCTTGCCCGAGAGATGGTGTAAATTACGGATAAACTGACCAAACACTGCATTTTGTTGCAGAGACAAAATAGAATCGTAAGCATGCTCCACTGTAGGGATATACGAAAAACGTAAGATTAATCCGGTTACACATAAAATAATAAATAGCAAAGCACAAATTCCACCTAAACCAAAAGTGCGATTGAATTTAATGGCTCTGGAGTCTATTTTAGCCGGATGTAGGTGTAGTAAAAAATTTTCTATGGATGAAGGGATTCTTAATCCTGTATTCTTTTTTGTCATTATAGAAAGTGTGTAGTTGCTTACAAAACACAAAGAAAGAGAAAAAGCTGTGAATCCGAAAATTATTTCAAATTTCATGTAAAAACATCTTCTTACCGTTTTTGGCCAGAACTATTGTTAAGGATATGGCCTCTCTAAGCTATAAAAATCGCTATATGCAGATACTGAGGACTATGGTTCGTAAATGACCAATGCGGGTTGTGAATAGGGTTGTGTAGGAGGAACAGGTGTTCAGGGTTGTGTAATTTAGTGTTGTAGGAAAGTTTTGTTTGAATAAGCCTGTTGTATATCGTTCCTGTACTTGTTTAAATTGTTATATTCGGTATTTCGGGGATTTGTTAGTTTGAAAAAAAAGATAGCATTCACGAATATTCATATCTGTTAAAAAAAATCATAATCAATTCTTATATTTAGGTATAAATTTAAACCCAATTAAACTAAATGAAATGGGATTATTTGGAAAACTTAGAGGTGAGTTTATTGATATTATTGAATGGCTCGATGAATCAAACGACACCATTGTTTATCGTTTTGAGAGATATCAGAATGAAATTAAAAACGGAGCTAAATTAACTGTCCGGGAAGGGCAGGTGGCCGTATTTATTAACGAAGGCCAAATTGCGGATGTCTTTAAGCCCGGCATGTATACCTTAAATACACAAAATCTACCTGTTCTTTCAACTTTGAAAGGATGGAAATATGGTTTCGATAGCCCTTTTAAGGCAGAGGTGTATTTTGTAAGTACCCGTAATATGACTGCTCAGAAATGGGGAACCAAGAATGCAATTACCTTAAGCGATCAGCGTTTTGGGATGCTCGAAATACGGGCTTTTGGAACCTATGTTATTAAAGTGGATGATGCCCCTCTTTTTATTAAGGAAATAGTGGGTACAGATGGTCATTTTACAACAGATGAGATTGCAGAACAACTCAAAAGCATGATTGTTACCCGCTTTACTGATGCGGTAGGAGAATCTGGATTTCCCGTGGAAGCCTTTGCTGCTAATATGAATGAGCTTTCAGATTTTGTAGATAAAGTGATTGCTCCTGAGTTTGGACAATATGGTTTAGAACTCACTAAGTTTTTGGTTGAGAATGTTTCTATGCCTGAAGAAATTAAGAAGGAGATATTTGAATTAAGCCGTTTAAATGCAATTGATCTAAATAAATTGGCTCAAATGAAGGCTGCTAAGGCAATGGAAGCTGCCGCGAATAATCCCAGTGGAACTGCCGGTGCCGGTATGGGTATGGGAATGGGTTTTGCGATGGCTAACCAAATGGGACAAACCTTTGCTGCCGGACAAACCCAGAATCAATCTCAGAATCAACCTCAGGCAAATCCTCCAACACCGCCTCCTGTACCGCCTGCTTTAACTTTTTTTGCGGTGATTAATGGACAACAGGCAGGACCTTATGATATGACTGTCCTGAAACAGATGGTTACTCAGAATCAACTTACTAAGGAAAGCTTAGTATGGCGCGAAGGAATGGCCAACTGGTCGGCAGCTGGCCAATTACCAGAGTTAAGTAATTTATTTGGAAGTGTTCCTCCACCAATACCAGGTTAACTATCATGGAAAATACAGAACAAGATGAATTAACAGTAGGTACTTTTGCCTGTAGCTCTTGTGGTGCCGATTTAAAATATAAACCGGGTACACATAAGTTAACATGTGAATATTGTGGTGCCGAAAATGAAATACCACAGATTGAGGCAGAGCTTGAAGAATTAGATTTTCATACCTATTTAGAGCAAAGTTCAGAAAAGGAAGAAACATTCACTGAGAAATTTGTGAAATGTCAAAATTGTGGTGCTTCTTCAACATTGGAGCCAAATGTTACATCTGCTAATTGCCCCTATTGTTCAAGTCCTTTGATTGTAGAACAGGCGCAAGATGAACATGTTATTTTACCCAAATCGCTTTTGCCTTTTAAGTTGGAAAAACAACAGGCAAAAGGTGGTTTTAAAAAGTGGGTGAATAAGCTTTGGTTTGCACCAAATGATTTAAAAAAGGCCAGTTTAAGCTTTGACCATTTTAAAGGAATATATATCCCTTATTGGACCTATGATACGGATACTTATTCAAATTATATGGGGCAGCGCGGGGTGCATTATTATGTAACAGAAAGTTATACCACTACTGAAAATGGAAAATCAGTTACTAAAACCCGCCAGGTCCGGAAAACCCGATGGCATCATGTTTCAGGCAGAGTGCATCAATTTTTTGATGATATTTTAACCGTGGCTACCCGTTCGCTGCCTCAAAAGTATATATATAAGCTTGAGCCCTGGGATTTGGAGAATCTGGTTCCTTTTGATAAAAGCTACCTGAGCGGTTTTATAACTGAGAAATACCAAATAGATTTGGCCGAAGGATTTGATATAGCTAAGACTATTGCGGAACCAGAAATAAGACAGTCGGTACGTAGAGATATTGGGGGTGATGAGCAGCGCATAATTTCGTTAAATACAAGTTATAAGGATATTACTTTTAAGCATTTATTGTTGCCTGTTTTTGTTTGTGCCTATTTGTTTAAGGGAAAACTCTACCAATTTTTGGTAAATGGAAGAACAGGTGAGGTGCAAGGAGAAAGACCATATAGCTGGATAAAAATTGTGCTCGCCGTTATGGTGGCATTAATCGTTATTGGCGCCATTATTTATGGAGTAAATTATTTCCAAAATCAAGCACCTGGTTAATCGTTTTATGAGTAGTTTCTGGATTATAAATATAAATCCTTGCTAAATTAAAGGTGAGGATTTTATATTTATAATGAGAATATTCTAATTTAGCGATTTTATAAATTATCTTAACATGACAGATCAAAATATTCATTTAATTTACTTTTCACCAACAAACACCACCAAAACGGTAATTGAATCCATAGCAAAAGGAGTAGGAGCTAAGCAGGTTTCTCATTTGAATATGGCAAATAAACTACCAGATACTCTTAATATTGAAAACAGCGTGGCTATTATTGGAGTGCCTGTATATAGTGGTAGAATTCCTCGAAGGGCTCAGCAGGAATTACTTAAAATAAAAGGAAATAATACCTATGCTATATTAGTGGCAGTATATGGAAACCGGCACTACGATGATACTTTGGTAGAGCTAAATGATGTGGTAGTTGAAAATGGTTTTATTCCCATTGCGGCCGCTGCTTTTATAGGAGAACATTCGTATTCACTGCCAGAAATGCCTATAGCAGAAGGAAGACCGGATGCCAGTGATCTAGGTAAAGCAGTGGAGTTTGGTAGGGAAATTAAGAAGCTGATGCAGCATTTTGATTCTACTCAGATGAGAATTCATATTCCTGGAAATCGGCCGTACAAAGCATTGGGTGGGCCAATTGATATAGCTCCTGTAACCGATGAACTGAAATGTGATTTATGTGGCATTTGTGTTTCAGTATGTCCTACTCAAGCTATCAGTATCAATGGTAAGCTGGAAACAAATGTGAAGGACTGCATTCTTTGTTGTGCTTGTGTGAAAGCATGTCCTAATGAGGCGCGCTACAATGATAGTGAACATATTAAAGGAGTGTGTAAAAGATTGAAGGAGCTTTGTGCTGAAAGAAAAGAACCGGAGTTGTTTTTTGCGGATTAAGTATTTAATTAGGAAGTTGGTCAATTTAAGCCGTTTTTTCAGAAATAAATGAGAATCAAAAAGTGAAGTTGTCTTTGATGTGCTTAATTTATACTTTTGTCTTCTTACTTAATAATATACTGTTAGCTTAAAAAATGAACAAAGTAGTTGCTAAATTTGGAGGTTCTAACCTTAAAAAGAAAGAAGACATACAAAAACTGGTACGTGTAATAAAAGCTTATGATCGTCCTGTGGTTATCGTAGTATCAGCATTTTATGGTATAACAAATCATCTGATTAAAGCGCTTGATGAGGTCAAAAAGGAGGAGTCGTGCATTGAAACATTGGTTACCTTCCTAAGAAATATAAAAGAAGAGGCTATACTGGAGAATTTTGAAGATAAAGAATGGCAAAAAAGTACTCTCAAAGCTGTTGAGGCTCGTATTGGAGAATTAAGCAGATATCTGAAGGGAATTCATTATATTGGAGAGGTGCCTGATTTTGTTGAGGATGTGATTTTAAGTTATGGCGAACGATTAAGTTCATTGGTACTTACTTCTATTTTACAAAGTAAGGGTGTCGATGCGGAAGAAGCTTTACCGGAACAAATGCCTTTGATTACAGATGGCGAGTTTGGCAATGGTACGGTAAACTATAAGAAGGCTGCTCCACTGGTTAAGGAAAGATTGCGTGAGGATAAAATATATGTGGTTCCTGGATTTTATGGGGTATCGGAAGAAGGAAAAGTAACTCTGCTGGGACGAGGAGGAAGTGATTATTCGGCGGCAGCCATAGCGCGATGTCTGGAGGCTGAGTCATTGGATGTGTGGAAAGATGTAGATGGTTTTATGAGTGCCGATCCCAAGTTGGTTGCTAATCCTAAGCGCATCACTTCTCTGTCATATTCTGAGGCGGCAGAGCTTTCTTATTTTGGTGCGGGAATTTTGCATCCACGCACAGTGGAGCCTCTTCGAAAAGCTGGGATTCCTATTCATATTGGAAATATAGATGCCTTCGACGGAAAAATAGATCCTCGAACTATTATTTATGCCAATGGCACCGTAACAGAACAAGTGATTAAAAGCGTTACGCATAGCGATGATTTTTGTATTTTAAAATTACGCGGTGCAGGCGTTGGGTTAAAACGCGGTGTGCTGGCTAAGGTAACAGTAGCCCTCGACAGAGCGGGCATAAATATTAAATCGGTTATCACATCCCAGGTGGTTATTAACTTGCTGTTGTCAGCAAATGATCTTAAGCGTGCCTATAAAACGGTGGAAAGGCTTAAGTTATCCGCCATTACAGAAATAATCGCTACAGAGCAAATATCTACCATAGCCGTGGTGGGAGAGGGACTATTGGATCATCCGGGGGTTGCCGGTCGCTTATTTATGGCCTTGGCAAAAAAAGATATAAATATCCAAATGATTGTATCGGGCGCTTCTGTTGTGGCTTCTTATTTTATGGTTGCTCGTGACGATAGGGATATGGCTGTGGAAGCGATACATCAGGAATTCTTTTAAGGATAGATCAGTTTGTTTAGAATCGCTTTTATTTTTTATATCTTTTATCCCGTTATTTATTCTAACATAACGGGTATGATTCCTTTATTTCAAATTTATTGTTGAATTTTACAGGAAATTAAAAAGTACAACTAAAATGAAGTCTTTTAACTATCTATTGTCATTTGTAGTTTTATTTGGCATCCTATCCTGTAAGCAGGATGCTAAAGAAATTGAAAAAAGCTATACGAAGTATGTGAATCCATTCATCGGTACAGATTTTCATGGACATACTTATCCGGGAGCTACCGTTCCCTTTGGGATGGTGCAGTTAAGTCCCGATACTCGTACCAAAGGTTGGGATGCCTGCTCTGGTTATCACTACTCCGATTCAATTATTCTGGGATTTAGTCATACCCACCTGAGTGGTACCGGTATTGGCGATATGGGCGATATACTGATTATGCCCTTTACAGGTGAAGCATCCATACAGTCGGGTGAAGGTGAACCTTTAGGTGTGGGTTATAAGTCAGGTTTTAAAAAGGAAAACGAAGTGGCCAAACCGGGTTATTACAGTGTGTTGCTGGATAATTCAGGGGTTAAAGCCGAGCTGTCGGCTACTCCTCGTGCCGGTATTCATAAGTATACCTTTCCTAAGGCTGAACAGGCTGGTTTTGTGCTTGATTTGGCTCATGGATTGCACGATCATAAAGTAATTTTGGCTCAAGTGAAAGTGATCAGTGATACCGAGATATCGGGAATCAGAAAATCAAAAGGATGGGCAACTAATATGTTTGTTTATTTCAATGCCAAGTTCTCAAAACCTTTTACTGTTGAATTATATAACGATGATCAAATGCTAACTGATGTTCAGGAGGCTTCGGGAACCAATGTGAAAGCGGTATTGAAATTTGATAGTGCTGAAAACGAGGAGGTATTTGTTAAAGTTGGAATTAGCCCTGTAGATGAACAGGGAGCAGCAAAAAATGTCGATACCGAGATTTCTGCTTATGATTTTGATCAGGTAGTTGCTGACGCCAATAAAGCTTGGGAGTTTGAGTTAAGTAAGATTAAAGTGGATGGAGGAACAGAGGATGAAAAGACAGTGTTCTATACGTCGCTTTATCATTCTAATTTATCTCCAATTGTTTATAGTGATGTGGATGGTCGATACAGAGGTATGGATATGAAAATTCATACAACAGATCAAAATAATTATACGGTATTCTCATTGTGGGACACTTATCGTGCACAACATCCGTTGTTTACTATTATTAAACCTGAATATAACCAGGATTTGGTTAGAGCATTGATTCGTAAAAGTCAGGAAGGTGGCATTTTGCCTATGTGGGAATTGGCTTCTAATTATACGGGTACCATGATTGGTTCCCATGCGGTTCCGGTTATTGCAGATGCCTATATGAAAGGAGAACGAGATTTTGATGCGGAACTGGCTCTACAAGCCATGATAGAAGCCGTGGAATATGATTCTATTCGTCCTATCAATTACCCTACGCCGGCTTTTAAACCAGCTTTAATGCCTAAAGCCAAGTTATATGATAAGCAATATGGTTTTATTCCCAATGATCTTGAAGGCTCATCTACCTCAAAAGGTTTGGAGTTTGCCTATAATTACTGGTGTATTGCCACCATGGCCAAGGAGATGGGTAAGGATGATATTGCCAAAGAATACTTTGATAGATCGCAGCATTACAAAGCTTACTTTGATAAGGAAACTGGTTTTATGCGGGGTAAAAACCTTGATGGGTCATGGAAAGAACCTTTTAACCCGCGTTTCTCTGCTCACTGGCAAACACCTTATGTGGAAGGAAATGCCTGGCAATGGACCTGGTATGTGCCTCATGATGTACAAGGTTTAATGGATTTGTATGGAGGAAAGGAAAATTTTGCGATCAAGCTCGATTCTTTGTTTACTATTACCTCTGAGGTGTTGGGCGAGCATCGTTCTGCAGATATTACCGGATTAATTGGTCAGTATGCTCATGGTAATGAACCAAGTCATCATATTGCTTATCTGTTTAATTATGCCGATATGCCATGGCGTACTCAGGAAATAGTTCACGATATCCGTTCGCAGTTTTATACCAATACTCCTGATGGCTTATGTGGTAATGAGGATTGTGGCCAGATGAGTGCATGGTATATTTTAAATGCAATGGGTTTTTATCCTGTCTGTCCTGGTGAGGCGCAGTATTCTATTGGCGTTCCAGTGTTTGATCATATCAGCATCAACGTAGGAGAAGGAAAGACATTTAAAGTTGTTGCCAAAAATAATACTGCCGAAAATAAGTATGTTCAAAAGGTGTATCTGAATGGAAAGATGCTGACTACTCCATTTATTTCTCATGCTGATATTATGGCAGGAAGTGAGTTGGTATTTGAAATGGGTAAGGAAAAAACAGTATTTTGGGAGTAAGCTTTTGATAGTTACAATCTAAATATATGAGGGTTTCGTTTTATACGGAATCCTCTTTTTTTATAAAAAAATGTCATCTTGTTTTTCGGAGTTTAATTTCTGATTAATCCTGAGTATTCAATACCTTTGTGTTTATGATTCAAAATATAACAGAGACAATCATAGTGCCTCTTCAGAAAGAGAAGCGACGTTTGTCGGATATTGCAGCTGATTTATTCAAGTCATTACCTTCGAGGAAGAGTATTAAGAAGGCTGTTAAAAAAGGATTAGTTAGGGTGGATGGCAGTGTTGGATATACTGGTGATTTTATTTTAGGGGGAGAAGTATTAGAATTAATTGCAGATGAAGAGAAGGTAGTTAAACCGGTGGTTAATATTCCTTTGAAAGTCATTTATGAAGACGATTTTTTAGCTGTAATTAATAAACCAGCTGGTATTTTGGTGAGTGGAAATAAGCGACTTACACTGGAAAATGCCTTGCCTCTTAATTTAAAGCCGGCTTGTACAGATGATGCACTGTCGCACCCTGAACCTATTCATCGTTTAGATTACCCAACAAGTGGTGCTTTGCTGGTTGGAAAAACACGGGAGTCGGTTATTTCGCTCAATAAAATTTTTGAAGAACGAAGAATTCAAAAAAAGTATTTAGCTGTAACCATTGGTGAAATGTCATCTGAGGGAGTAGTGGAAAAGGAAGTGGAAGATAAGCCTGCTAAATCTGCTTGGCGAGTATTGCAAAGGGTGAAGTCGCCAAGGTTTAGCTTCCTTAATCTGGTTGAATTAACGCTATTTACAGGTCGCAGGCATCAGTTGCGAATTCATATGGCATCCTTAGGTCATCCTATATTAGGCGATGCCAACTATGGAATAGAAGGATTGATTTTGAAAGGCAAGGGATTGTATTTGCATTCGTATTCACTGGAGTTTAAACATCCGCAAATCGATGAGTCATTTGAGGTTAAAGTGCCTGTTCCGGGTAAGTTTTTAAAGATATTTCCTTCTTTGATTTGTTAGTCAGTCTGTAAGAGCATTTGTTTTAGGTTTGCCTTTTAATGGCTTATTTCTTACCCGAAGTGCATTTGAGAGTTGCACTTGGGTATGTTATGTTTCTGATCAGCTATTGATAGCGGTGTTAAATTTCACCGCTAATATAAGCCAAACATGCATTGGATACGATTAAGCTCCGGCAGCCTCCTTGTCTAAAAGCCACACTGGGTTTTTAACCAGTGAAGCCGGGTAGGATTTAAAATTTCCTTTCCTATTTAAAATCTCATCAAGCTTAGGGGCTTTGTCTTTTCCGGTCACCAAAAAAAATGTTTCTATTGCATGATTGATTATCTTTCCACTAAGAGAAACGCGAGCTTGCCCTGATTCAGGATGTTGAGCAGGAACGCAAATATCTTCATTATTCCATAGTTCTATCTGGTATGGAAATATGGAGGCTGTATGGCCATCGCTACCCATGCCTAAAATAACGATATCGAACTGAGGTAAACCATTCACCAGGGGTAGCGTTTTTTTCAGCTGTTGAATATATAATGATGTTGCTTCTTGAATAGGTTTTTCGCCATATACCCGGTGAATATTCTCTTTTGGAATAGTCACCTTGTTAATCAGGTGATCAACAGTCATTTTGTAGTTGCTCTCATCGTGAGTAGGAGGTACACAGCGTTCATCACCCCAATATAAATGAATTTTATTCCAGTCTATTTTGTCCTGAAAATTCATTGCTAGTACATCAAAGATAGCTTTGGGTGTACTACCTCCTGAAAGAGCTATGCTAAGAGTGTCTTTTGCCCTGGAGCGTTCATATATTAACTCTCCAAAGTAATTCGCTAAATCCTGTTTGTTGTCAAATATTTGTGTTTTATTCATTTCGGTAGTCAATTTTCTATGTTGAGCTTAAGTGTAAATAATGGGTACAGCTCTCTGAATATCTATTAGAGTTCACAGTAATTACCATCGTCGGCCAGGTTTTTACAAGGGTAACGCCAGGTTTGATTCTCCTCTTCAAATAAGTCATCAGCCACTTCGGGTCCCCAGGTGCCGGCAGGATAACCATGAATTTTTATGTTCTTATTCTTTCTCCAGGCTTCCTGAATTGGTTTTACAAACTTCCAGGCTGCTTCAACGGAATCGCCTCTTGAATAGAGGGTGGAATCTCCCAGCATGGAATCATGTAGTAATCTTTCATAAGCTCCGGGCAAATTAGAATCTCCCAGCTCTGAATAATGAAAATCCATATTTACATTCTGCACATTAAAACCGGAACCCGGAACTTTCATGCCAAACTTAAGTAGTAAGCCTTCATCGGGTTGAATGCGGATAACCAATTGGTTTTGTTGTTGCATGATGCTGGAGTTTTCGGCGAAAAGGTGATGAGGTGTATGTTTGAAATGGATCACGACCTCAGTTACCCGGGTGGGTAGCATCTTGCCGGTACGAATATGGAATGGAACACCAGCCCATCGCATATTATCAATAAAAAATTTCATGGCTACATAGGTTTCAGTCCTGGATTCGGGACTGACACCATTTTCTTCGCGATAGCCAGTCATTTTTTTACCTCTGATATTAGAGGAAACATATTGTCCACGGATCACATATTTTTCTACATCCTCCTCTTTAAGGGGGCGAATAGATTGCTGTACCTTTACAATCTCATTACGTATACTGTTGGAGTTTATGATGGCTGGTGGTTCCATGGCTACCAGGCTGGCCAATAGTAATAAATGGTTTTGTAGCATATCTCTTAATGCTCCTGAGCCTTCATAATATCCACCACGACTGCCAACTCCAATGCTTTCTGCCGAAGTGATTTCTACATGACTTACGTAATTTCTATTCCAAAGAGGTTCAAAAATCCCATTGGAGAAGCGGGTAACCAGCAGGTTTTGTACCGTTTCTTTTCCAAGATAATGATCTATACGGTAAATCTGATCTTCTTCAAAGTTATGCAAAAGGCTGGTGTTTAGGCTTTGAGCACTCTCTAGATCATAGCCGAATGGTTTTTCTACGATTAGTCGTTTAAATCCTTTTTCTTCATTGTTTAATCCGAACTTGGCCAGATAGCAAGGGATAATAGTGTACATGCTCGGCGGAGTAGCCAGATAAAAGATGAAATTTTCTTCGGTACCATTCTCTTTATCTAATTGCATCAGATGAACGCGAAAACCAGCATAATCGTCCTCGTTTTTTGTGTTCAATGAAGTGTAAAAAAGCTTATTGCTAAAATCAATAATCTTCTCTT
>JBFHKL010000078.1:0-15465 GCA_041595375.1 Saccharicrinis sp. | reverse complement strand
GATAGAAATAATGCCTTGTTTCCTTATTATACCGATGATAAAATACATGATTATAAAGGTAAAACAGGAAGTAAAACCATTGTGCTGGTTCAAAAAGATGATAAACGTATGTTATGGGAACCATTTTCTGATGAATTGGGCTATTTATATAACATCGAACGTAATCTGTATAAGAACAGCTACGGAAATAAAATATTATTTGAAGAAATAAATAAAGACCTAGGCCTTTGTTTTCAATATTGTTGGTGCAACAGTGAGAAATTTGGTTTCGTTAAAAAATCAATCGTGAGCAATGTTGGAAAAAACAATGTCAAATTCGAGATACTTGATGGTATCAAAAATATCCTTCCTTATGGCATAGATTACGATTTTCAAAATGCCTACAGTAATCTTCTGGATGCCTACAAAAAAAATGAGCTTGGCCAGGATACTAAGCTCGGTATGTTTATGTTGAGCTCTATCCCTGTCGACAGAGCAGAACCAAGTGAATCATTAAAATCTACAACTATTTGGTCCTTAGGTTTCGATGACTACAAAGTACTATTGTCAGAAAAACAAGTAGAGAATTTCAAGAGAGGACAGCAGGTTCATACAGAGGTAGATATTAGGGCCTCAAGAGGTTCCTACTATATGAATGCCGCCATTGAGTTAGAGCCATCGGCATCGAAGGATTGGATGCTTGTGGCTGAAATAAATCAAGATGCTGTTGCTGTTGCTAACCTGAATGTCTATATCTCTACATGTAAAAATATTGATGAGGATATTAATAGTAATATCGAAAAAGGGACAGAAAACCTCATTAAAATTGTTGCGGATGCGGATGGTTTACAAACCGGCCACGACATATTATCTACTACTCGTCATTTCTCCAATACGCTGTTTAATGTAATGCGTGGTGGTATTTTTACCAATAACTATTCGGTAAATATTGACGACTTTAAATTATACGTTAACCAAACTAACAAAAAAGTTAAAGCCAATACCGGGGAATTGTTAAATAAACTTCCTCAAGAAATGGCTTATCCTGAATTATGTCAGTGGGCATTGGAATCAGGGAATATTGACTTATTAAGAATCGCTAATGAATATCTGCCGTTAACATTTAGCCGCAGACACGGAGACCCAAGTCGACCATGGAATCAATTTGCCATTGAAACTAAAAATGAAGATGGATCTCCAAAATTAAATTATCAGGGTAACTGGCGCGATATTTTCCAAAACTGGGAAGCCTTAAGTGTTTCTTATCCTGAGTTTGTAGAGGGAATGATCAGTAAATTTGTTAATGCATCTACCCCTGATGGCTATAACCCATATCGTATTACCCGTGAAGGGATAGATTGGGAATGTCCTGACCCTGAGGATCCATGGGCTTACATTGGTTACTGGGGCGATCATCAGATTATCTATTTACAGAAGTTCCTGGAGTTGTCAAAAGCGTATCACCCGGGTAAGTTGGATCAGTTGCTATCCAAAGAAATGTTTGTATATGCCAATGTGCCATATCGTATTAAATCTTACGATCAGATTGTAGCTAACCCTCAGGATACTATTGGTTTTGACGCGGAATTAAACGCTAAAATTAAAGCGAAAGTTGAGGAGTTAGGAGCTGATGCCCGCATGTTATTTGGCAAAGACGGTGAACTGTACCGTGTGAATTTGACGGAAAAGATATTGGTTACTTTGTTGTCCAAGCTGAGTAATTTTATTCCCGAAGCCGGTATCTGGTTAAATACCCAACGTCCGGAATGGAATGATGCCAACAATGCCCTTGTTGGAAATGGCGTTTCAATGGTAACATTATATTATATCCGCCGATTCCTGAAATTCTGGACTTCACAGTTTGCAAATGCAGCAAATAGTGAAATATTTATTTCAGAGGAGGTTGCTGAGCTTTTAGAGACCATTCAGGAGCTGTTCGTAAGCAAAAAGAGTGTGCTTAAATCAGGATTCTCAGATCAGGAGAGAAGAAATTTTGCCGATGTTTTAGGAAGAGCAGGAGAAAAATATAGAAACAGCATATACGCTAATGGATTTTCTGGAGAGAAGAAGCGTATTCAAGCAGACCAGCTGGCAGATTTTGCCAATATAGCGCTGGATTATATGGATCAGTCTATTGAAAAAAATCGCAGAGAGGATGGTTTGTATCACTCCTATAATCTGATTTCTTTTGGCGAGGATACAGTATCTATACGCTATTTATATGAAATGCTGGAAGGGCAGGTAGCAGTATTAAGTGCCGGTTACCTGAATGCGGAACAGAGTTTATCCGTGTTAGACGCTTTAAAAGCCAGTGCTTTATTCCGTGCCGATCAATATAGTTATATACTTTATCCCGACAGACAGTTGGCTCGTTTTGAGGATAAAAATAATATTCCAACAGATAAGGTTAAGAGTTCTAAATTATTGACCCAGTTGTTGGCCGATGAGAATGCGATTATCTTAAAACAGGATCAGTCAGGTGTGCATCATTTTAATGGAGCTTTCCGAAATGGCGATGTGCTGAAAGCAGCTCTGGAGGGACTGGATAAAACAATATATGGCGATTTGGTGAAAGCGGATTTGCAAAATGTATTGGATATTTACGAAGAGATGTTCGATCATCAGTCTTTTACTGGTCGCTCGGGTACTTTTTACGGATACGAGGGATTGGGAAGTATATACTGGCATATGGTTTCTAAATTGTTACTGGCTACTCAGGAGTGTTATTTTGTAGGCATTAATGAGGGAACTGATGAGACTATAGTTGGTAGGTTAAAGGATCATTATTACGAAATTAAAGCTGGTATTGGAATATATAAATCACCAGAATTATATGGTGCTTTCCCAACCGATGCTTATTCGCATACGCCAGGAGGTGCAGGTGCAAAACAACCGGGAATGACCGGGCAGGTAAAAGAAGATGTGATTTCGAGAATCGCAGAATTAGGAGTGCAGGTTATCAATGGTGAAATTTGTTTCAACACCTCTCTTTTAAATCATAACGATATACTGGCCGGAGAAAGCACATTTGAATATTATGATTTAGCGAATGCTAAAAAACAGATTGCCTTGCAACGTGGACAATTGGCATTTACCTTCTGTAAAGTTCCTGTAGTTTATGCTTCAGGAAGTAAACAACAGATTGTAATTACCTTTAGTAACGGTGTGTCTAAGGTGATGGAAGGAAAAGTAATTGATAAGCAAACAAGTACATTAATCTTTAATCGCAACAAAGAAGTGGTGAAGATTGAAGTATTGCTTGCTTAATATATAAAAAAACTATTTAAGTAAATCTATGTGTCACGGTTTTGCTCTCCGCATTTTATGCGGAGAGCACCATGATAAAAACAGTAAGGATCTTTTTTAATCGAATGAAGTATTTGTATAGGACTACATCATTGGGTTATTTCCCAAAAAGATCAATATCATAAAAATGAATTAAAAAACTACAAGAAAAAATCCCTATGTCAGCAAGAAGAGAATATGTAATGTCCTTAGCTGGAACAAATTTTTCCGGAAAAAGCCAGGACGATTTATTAACCATGTATAAGAAATTACTGAGTCAGGGAATGCACGGTTTGTGCTTTAGTCCTTATGAAGAAGGTCAGGCTCCAGGATATCAGCTAAGCCATGAGCAAATAGAGAGAAGGATTGATATAATTAAACCTCATACCCAATGGGTTAGGTCTTTTTCTTGTACAGAGGGAAATGAATTAATACCTGTTATTGCCAAACAAAAGGGATTAAAAACCCTAGTAGGTGCCTGGTTGGGAAAGGATTCCAAAATAAATGAGCAGGAAATTACTAATGTGATTAAAGTAGCTAAAGATGGATATGCAGATATTGTGGCTGTAGGTAATGAGGTTTTATATCGTGGAGATTTAACTGAAGGAGAATTGCTAACATTGATCAAACGGGTTAAAAAGGAATTGCCGGGTATTCCTGTTGGCTATGTGGATGCCTATTACGAATTCTGCAACAGGCCTAAGGTAACAGAGGCATGCGATGTAATCCTGTCTAACTGTTATCCTTTCTGGGAAGGATGTTCTCTGGAAGATTCATTCTTGTATATGAAAGATATGTATAGAAGGGCGCTGATGGCCGGAAAAGGAAAAAAAGTAATTATTACAGAAACAGGCTGGCCAAATGCAGGGGGAGGATTCTACGGAGCTGAAGCTTCTGTTGAAAATGCCTTGAAATATTTTATCAATGCACAGCGATGGTCAAAAGAAGAAGACATTGAAATGTTTTATTTCTCGTCATTTGATGAAGCATGGAAAACATCAACAGAAGGTGATGTGGGACCATATTGGGGTATTTGGGATAAGAATGAAAAACTAAAATATATCGAAGAAGGTGTAGGTGTGTAATGACTTTCTTGTATTGAGTCGTAATAAGTGACTTGATAGGAGAATAAAAGAAAATTTAAGTGCAGATGCTTGAATTTTAATGAATTAAATCCCGATTTTCTTTTTGAATGATTTTCGGGGATATTAGGTGAACTCATGCAGATAAAAGAAATAAATATTCAGCCAGGTAGGGCCATTTGTTATTCTGGTTTCAGAGAGGGGCAAGCCCCAGGAGCAGCGTATCCTACTTATAATCAAATAAGGGAAGACCTTTTGATTTTAAATAAGTATTGGAAATATCTGAGACTTTATGATTGTGATGAGCATACAAGAACTGTGCTGGAGGTGATTAAGAAAGAGGGACTTGGTTTGAAAGTAATGTTGGGCGCCTATATTGTTGCGGAGATGAATAATTTTGGTTGTCCATGGGGAGGGACCTATGATTCTGATCAACTGGCAGCTAACCGGGTATATAATCTGATGCAAATTAAACAGCTCATTAAGCTGGCAAATGAGTTTCCTGATATTATATTTTCTCTGTCGGTAGGAAATGAAGCAACCGTGCAATGGACAGATCATTATGTTCCTGTTGAAAGTGTTATAGAATATGTGAGAATGGTTAAAGAGGGAGCGAAACAAGCCGTTACTTTTTGCGAGAATTACATACCCTGGTATGATAAGTTAAGGCCCTTGGTGGAGGAGGTGGATTTTATTTCCATTCATACTTATCCTGTGTGGGAGTACAAACATATTCACGAAGCGCTGGAATATACCAAACAAAATTATTATAGCGTGGCCGATAGGTATCCGCATAAGCCCGTGGTTATTACCGAGGCGGGTTGGGCTACCAATTCCAATGGAAAAGGCATAGAGCCCTGGAATGTCAGTGAAGAATTACAAGATATTTATTACAATGATCTGGTCAACTGGAGTGATACAGAAGGTATCTTAACATTTGTTTTTGAAGCCTTTGATGAACCATGGAAAGGTTCTCCTGAACCTAATGAGCCAGAAAAACACTGGGGTTTGTTCACAGTAGACCGAAAACCAAAGAAGGTGATGCAAGGTCTTTTTTATCAACGTAAATAATTTAAGGATATGAAACCATTGAATAAACTACTGCGACAGCTAGCATTATTAATGCTTACAATAAGCTTATTGAGCTGTGTTGATAAAGGTAAAACAAAAGAAAATGAGACGATTGCTTCAGGTTCAGATCAAACTAAAAATCAAACTATGCAATCTAATGATGCTTTGTTAGCAGGTGTTTCAACGGCTGTTTGCTACTCCGGTTTCCGAAGTGGTCAGCATCCGGATAGAGGTAATGGTGCAGTTAATCCTTCTTATGATCAGGTATTGGAAGATTTGAACATCTTAGCAAAGGATAAGCGCTTTGAGTTGATTCGTTTATACGATTGTGGAGTGAATTCAGAAATGGTGTTAAAGGTTATTCAGGAAAATAATATTCCTATAAAAGTATTATTAGGGATATGGCTTGATGCTGAATTGAGTGCGCACGAAACATGTTCCTGGCTTACAGAACCTATTTCTCAGGATGAACTGGATCAAAACAAAAAGAAAAATACTCAACAAATTGAAAAAGGAATAGAGCTGGCTAATCAATATCCTACTATTGTGAGTGCTGTAAATGTGGGTAATGAATGTTTGGTAGAATGGAATGACCACAAAGTAGCCGTTGATACAATAATCTCCTATGTCATTCAGGTGAGTAGTAAGATTCAACAAGCGGTTACCGTAGCCGACAATTATAAATGGTGGGCCGAGCAAGGTGCTGAATTGGCTAAAGTGGTAGATTTTGTCTCTATTCATGTGTACCCCGTATGGGAAGGTAAAGATATTGAGGAGGGAATTAGTTATACCATCAACAACGTAGAGGAGGTGAGCAAAGCATTACCTAATAGTAAAATAGTTATTACCGAAGCGGGATGGGCTACCGTGGCCTCAGAATTTGAAGAAAGAGCCAGTGAGGCCAAGCAAGAACAATATTATCATGCGCTGATGAGTTGGTCTGCAAAACAGCATATCACAACTTTCTTTTTCGAAGCCTTTGATGAGGATTGGAAAGGAAATCCGGATAATGCCCTGGGAGCAGAAAAGCATTGGGGGATTTTTACTGTTGATAGAAAACCTAAGCAGGTGATGCAGGAATTTTATCCTGAGTTGATGTAGAAATATGATGGAATAGCATGATGGGTAAGTGAATGATTGCAAGCAATATAAAAATCAATAGACTAAAAATAATTGTCTAAATAATTAAATATATGTCACAATATAAAACAGCAAAAGAAGACATTGTACCTTGGGGACAGAAGGTCGCTTATGGGGCGGGGCAATTAACGATAAATTTATACCCTGCTGCCTTAGGGGTATTTATGTTTTATCTAATTTACGGATTCAAAATGGATCCCGCTCTGGCTGGTCTGGTAGCCGCTTTGCCTAAAATTTTTGATGCCATAATAGATCCTATTATGGGTTACATCACAGATAACACGCGTTCGCGCTGGGGAAGAAGAAAACCCTATATCTTGTTGGGTACTATTCTTACTGGGATAACATTTATGATATTGTGGCAGCTATATCCTGAAAATTCGGAGATGTACAATTTTGTGTATTTCTTAAGTCTCTCATTTGTATTCTTCTTTTCATTTACTATTTATTCAACTCCCTTTATTGGCTTAGGTTATGAAATGACCTCTGACTATAATGAACGAACACGATTAATGGCTGCAGGTCAGTTTTTTGGTCAATTGGCATGGATGATTGCTCCTTGGTTTTGGATCATGATTGGGAATCCGGATTTATTTTTTGAAGAGTCAACTACAGGCGTGCGAGTTCTTTCGTTTTGGGTTGGAGGATTTAGTATTATCCTAGGTGCTTTACCTGCCTTGTTTTGTAAAGAATTGATTTTGCCTGCTATAAAAGAAGAATCTAAAATAAGCATGAAAAATGCGCTTACAAATCTTAAAGAATTATGGTTAGGAATTGTACAAACTGTAAAATGTAAGCCATTTGTTAAGTTGTGTGGGGCTACTTTTTTAATTTTTAATGGCTTTCAAACCATTGCTCAGTTTTCTTATTTTATCATTCTTTATTATCTCTTTAATGGAAGTATTAGTACTGCAGGAAGCTGGCCTCCATGGTATAGTACGGTAAATGCGGCGGCTACAGCTTTTTTAATCATTCCTATTATTGCTAAAATATCTACAAAAGTAGGAAAGAAGAATGCGTTTATCATATCAACCTTATTGTCTATAATAGGCTATGTGCTTAAATGGTGGTGCTTTAATCCTGCAAACCCATGGCTCATGTTCATTCCATTACCTTTTATTTCTTTCGGTATAGGAGGGTTATTTACCTTAATGATGTCGATGACTGCTGATGTTTGTGATTTAGATGAGTTGAATAATGGTTCTCGCCGGGAAGGTACTTTCGGAGCTGTTTATTGGTTGATGGTGAAAATAGGAAATGCATTGGCATTATTACTTAGTGGGGTAGTATTAAAAATGGTAGGCTTTAATGAAAATGCTTCTGTTCAAACTCCTGAATCAATGGTGAATCTTCGCTTGGCCGATATTATTATACCTATATTTTTTGCTGTATTAGCCATATTAATAATGAAGAATTATAACATAACAGAAGATAAGGCTAATGAAATAAGAGAACAACTTATTGAGCGTAGAGGTAAGGTGCATCATCAAGGAGAAGAGTAAGTTTAAAGTTTATTGGTAATATTATGAAACATAACAAGTTAGTGGTGAAAATTGTGGTTGGTCTATTAGGTGTTTGTCTATTTAATGGATGTGCATCTAAAGAGGAGTATAAGCTGGTCTGGAATGATGAATTTGATTACGTAGGCCTCCCGGATTCTATAAAATGGGATTATGATACGGAAGGTAATGCTGCTGGCTGGGGAAATAATGAAGAACAGTTTTATACCGTAGCCAGAAAAGAAAATGCTTGGGTAGATCAGGGTGTTTTAAATATTCATGCTATTCAGGAAGAGTTTGAGGGCAAGGATTATACCTCCGCGCGACTGATCTCCAAAGTAGATTGGAAATACGGAAAGGTGGAAGTTAGAGCGAAGCTCCCTGATGCCAAAGGAACATGGTCTGCTATCTGGATGATGCCTGGAGGATGGTCATTTAACGATGGCAACTGGCCCGATATAGGAGAGATTGATATTATGGAACATGTAGGTCATGATTTGGGGACTGTTCATTTTTCGGCTCACTCGAAAGATTATCAGTGGCAAAAAAATACTCAGCAAACAGCAACCATAAAAATCCCTGATGTGAATCAGAACTTTCATACCTATATCCTGGAATGGAATCAGGATATCATGAAAGGTTATGTGGATGATGAACTTTACTTTACCTATCGTAACGAAGGTCTTGGCGAAGATAAATGGCCCTATGACAAGCCCTTTTACCTGATCTTGAATTTAGCTGTGGGGGGCGCATGGGGTAGTGTGCAGGGCATTGATGCTGAGGCTTATCCGCAAACCATGCAGGTTGATTATGTAAGGATTTATCAGACAAAACGGAACTAAATATAAATACGCATCTTTAATCAGGTATTAAAGGTGCTTTTTTTATTTATTCCTCGCTGTAACTTAAAGTATGAAATAAGGATCAATAAAAATCAAGAACTTGAAATGCTAAATGGGTATTTATTAACTTCGGGTTTTAAACTTTGAAACATATGAAACAAATAATCACAAAATTATCCATCAAAGAAAAGATTGGTTATAGTCTGGGCGATACCGCATCTCATTTTGTATGGGATATGGTGGGCTTTTGGATATTAATCTTTTATACCGATACCTATGGTATTTCGGCTGCAGCCGCAGGTACCATCATGTTAATTGCCCGTTTCTGGGATATGGCCAATGATCCAATTATGGGAATCATTGCCGACCGCACCAATACTCGTTGGGGTAAATTCCGACCTTATATTCTTTGGATGGCTGTTCCATATAGCGTTTTGGCTGTTATGACTTTTACTACACCAGACTTTGGTGAAACAGGAAAAGTAATTTATGCCGCAGTAACTTATTTGTTATTGATGACAGTTTTTACCGCTATTAACCTGCCCTATTCTTCTTTAGGAGCTGTTATGACTGCCGATACCAGCGAACGTGCAGGATTAAACTCCTACCGTTTTGTATTTGCCTTTGTGGGACAGTTAATTGTTTCTGGTGCTGCGTTAACATTAGCCAATTTTTTTGGCGGTGGTAATAGTTCTAAAGGATATCAGTATACGCTTATATTATTCGGTTGCATCAGTATGGTGCTGTTTTTTATAACCTTTAAAACCACTAAAGAAAGAGTACAGCCTCCTAAACAACAAAAATCAGATTTGTTGGCCGATTTTAAAAATCTGTTTAAAAACAGACCCTGGGTAATCCTGTTTTTTGTAGGTATTATTTCATTTGTCATGTTTGCTATGCAAAACCTGGCTGTGGCCTATTATTTTAAATACTATATAGGGAAGGAAGAAAATGTACAACTATTTAATGTGATAGGTACCATTGCCTTAATTATTACTATTCCTATATCTAAACCATTGGCGAAACGCTTTGGAAATAGAAATGTTTTTTTAGCAAGCTCACTGATTTCTGGATTGTTTTTTATTCTGCTTTATATACCAAACCAGGAAGATATTACCATGATATATGTGTTTAACATTTTGGCTAAAATGGCCTATGCTCCAGCTGTACCATTGTTGTGGACTATGTTGGGTGATACTGCGGATTATTCTGAGTGGAAGTCAGGTCGTAGGGCTACAGGTCTTGTTTTTTCGGCAGCTACCTTTGCGCAAAAAGCAGGATGGGGAATTGGCGGTGCTTTGGCTGGCTGGTTGTTGGCCTTTTATCGTTTTGAGCCCAATGTGGAACAAACAGCTACGGCAATTACAGGTATTAAAATGATGATCTCAGTATTTCCTGGTATCCTTTATATGTCATGTGCTATTCTGCTTTTCTTTTATAACATTGATCATAAAACAAGTTTGGTTATGCAAAGAGATTTGGAAAACAGACGGCTTGAAGAGGCTTAATTTATTTGGATTATGAAAACTATAAATCATATTATTGCTATATTAATATTTAGCATGCTCGCAAGCTGTAATAATCAGCAGGATAAAGTAACTGTGGAGGTTTATGAAACCTCCGCCAGTGGTAACCAACTGGCAAAGATGAGCGAATTCCCAGAGGCTAAAAGACAAGTGTCTATCTCCGTATTGCCCAATGAGAAATACCAAACCATTTTAGGTTTTGGAGGTTCTTTTACCGAGGCATCGGCTTATTTATTGAACCAAGTAAGCAAAGAAAACCGAGAGAAAATATTGCAGGCATATTTTGGTAAGGATGGTGCGCGTTATTCATTAACCAGAACGCATATAAATTCGTGTGATTTTTCATTGAGTAATTATTCGTATGCAGATGTGGAAGGGGATACGGATTTGCAACATTTTAGTATTGCAGAGGATAAGGATGATATTATTCCTATGATTAAGGATGCCATGGCAATTTCGGAAGATGGCTTTAAAATCCTTTCCTCACCTTGGACTGCTCCTATCTGGATGAAGGATAATAAGGATTGGAGAGGTGGAAAATTATTACCTGAATATTACGATACCTGGGCCTTATTCTTTTCTAAATATATCGAAGCTTATAAAAATGAAGGCATAGATATTTGGGGAGTTACTGTAGAAAACGAACCATTGGGAAATAATAACAACTGGGAGAGTATGCATTATTCTGCTGAGGAAATGGTGGATTTTGTGAAGAACCACCTGGGACCAAAGTTAGAGGCTGATGCACCTGATGTAAAGATTCTGGGTTACGACCAAAATAGAGGCGAAGAATTAAAGGAATGGGCCGATGTGATGTATAAAGATGAGGCCTCTTCAAAATATTTCGATGGAATGGCTGTGCATTGGTATGCCAGTAGTGTAGACTGGTTTGGAGAGTCATTATGCTATACACATGATAAAGCGCCGGATAAATATATTGTTCAATCAGAAGCTTGTGTTGATGCTGAAGTGCCTCATTGGAAAGATGACGCCTGGTATTGGTCAAAAGAAGCTACCGACTGGGGTTGGGATTGGGCGCCTGAAGAGCAAAAACATCTTCATCCTAAATATGTACCTGTTTATCGCTATGCCAGAGATATTATTGGCTGTTTAAATAATTGGGTAGACGGGTGGATTGACTGGAATATGGTATTAGATACACAAGGAGGACCCAACTGGTTTAAAAACTGGTGTCTGGCACCTGTTATTGTAGACCCACAAAAGGATGAGGTTTATTTTACACCCATGTTCTATACCCTGGCACATTTTAGTAAATATATCCGTCCGGGTGCGGTTCGTATTGGCTTTAAAAATAATGATGATGAGTTAATGCTTACTGCTGCTCAAAATCCTGATGGCTCAATAGCTGTTGTTATTTTAAATATGACCCATCAGACCAAGAGTATACACCTAAAATTGAATGAAAACAATAGTCATTTTTCTATTAGCCCCAATGCTATTCAAACAGTTTTAATCAAAGAATAAAATTGTTGTAAGAACAATAAATTCCCTTAAAAATTTAATCAGATGAAGCGAATATTAGTAGGATTTTCATTTTTGTTTATTGTAATATTTATGAATGCTCAAAAAAATGATATTCAGCAACAAGTAGATGAGCTTGTATCTCAGTTAAGCATAGAAGAAAAGGTATCTTTATGTTCAGGTAGAGATGATTGGAGCTCTCAACCAATTGAGCGTTTAAACATTCCCTGGATATGGTTGTCTGATGGTCCGCACGGATTGCGTCGTGCCCCGGCTACCAACAAAGCAGGTTATGGTGATCAGCTTCCTGCAACGTGCTTTCCAACAGCATCGGCATTGTCTGCCACTTGGGATGTTGATTTAATCTATAAAGTAGGTCAGGCGCTGGGAGAGGAGTGTCAGGCAATAGATGTAAATGTGTTGTTAGGTCCGGGGGTAAATATTAAACGTTCTGTTTTAGGAGGAAGAAACTTTGAGTATTTTACCGAGGATCCGATACTCTCAGGTGAGATGGGGGGCGCTTACATAAATGGTGTTCAGAGTCAGGGAGTAGGTACTTCGTTAAAGCACTTTGCTGCTAATAATGTAGAAACCATGCGCATGTTTATGAACTCAAATGTTGATATGCGTACACTACATGAGATTTATCTTACTCCCTTTGAAATAGCTGTTAAAAAAGCTCAGCCCTGGACAGTGATGGCTTGCTATAACAGAGTTCAGGGAGAATACGGAACACAAAGTTCATACCTTTTAACAGACATGCTTAAAGAAGAGTGGGGCTTTGAAGGAATTGTTATCTCCGATTGGTTTGCTATAGTCGACAGAGTTAAGGCTTTAAATGCAGGAATGCATATTGAAATGCCTCACGTAAGTGATGTTAACGATGAAATTTTATTAGAGGCCGTTAAAAGTGGCCAGATAGAAGAAGCGGTTTTAGATGCTGCAGTCAAAGAAATATTAACCATTGTTCTTAAAGCAAAATCATTAGAAAAAGACGATGTAGATCAGAATATTAAGGAGCATCATGCTTTAGCCCGTAAAGTAGCTTCGGAAGCGGCTACTTTACTAAAGAATGAAAATGATGTTTTACCAATAAACAAGCTGAAATATAAAAAGATTGCCATTATTGGTGAGTTTGCTAAGAATCCTCGTTATCAGGGGAATGGTAGTTCTGAGGTTAAGCCTACTCAGTTAGATAATATTTATGATATTATTGAAAAAGAATACGGTAAGGACGTAAAAATATCTTATGCTCAGGGTTATACGCTTAAAGATGATAATGACCTTAGCCTGATTGATGAAGCTGTAAAAGTAGCTCAAAATGCTGATATTGCATTGATATTTGCTGGTTTGCCTTTGTCGTATGAGTCGGAAGGAATAGACCGTAAGCATATTGACATGCCAGCATCTCATAATCAGCTAATTGTTAAGATTGCTGAAGCTCAGCAAAATACCGTTGCTATTTTAACTAATGGAAGTGCCGTTGCCATGCCCTGGGTTAAGGATGTAGAAGGTGTGTTAGAAGCCTGGCTGGGAGGACAAGCAGGAGCTGGTGGTGTAGCCGATGTTTTATTCGGAAAAGTTAATCCTTCAGGTAAATTGGCAGAAACTTTTCCTGTTAGACTAGAAGATACACCTGCATTCTTGAATTTCCCTGGTGAGCAAGGAGATGTGTTATATGGAGAACGTATCTTCGTGGGTTATCGTTATTACGATAAAAAGAAGATTGAGCCACTTTTTCCTTTTGGATACGGATTATCATATACTCAATTTGAATATTCCGATTTAAAGGTGTCTTCTAAAAATATTACAGATAAAGAAGGTCTGGAGGTAACTGTTACAGTAAAAAATATTGGTGATGTTAAAGGTAAAGAAACCATTCAGCTTTATGTAAGCGATACGGATTGTACGCTGCAACGACCAGAGAAAGAGCTTAAGAAATTTGCCAAAGTAGAATTGGCTCCAGGAGAGTCAAAAGATGTTACCTTTAAGTTGGAGAGTCGTGATTTTTCTTATTACGACGCTAAAAGGGATTTATGGATTGCTGAAAGCGGTGAGTTTGTAATTTCAGCAGCAGCATCGTCACGCGATATCCGTCAATCAGAAACTATCATGCTTAAGTCAACACAAAAAGTACCCATGATGGTGGATGAGTATACTTTTGTGAAAGAGCTATGGGAAAACAAACAAATGCGGGAGTTAATTAAAGAATATATACCAGAATGGATTGCTTGGTGGGTTCCTGAAGGAAAGTCATTAGATGAAGCAAATATCCCTGGATTCTTTTTAGAACATCCATTAATCAAGTTTCCATATTTAACAAAAGGTGAAATATCCCAGGAGCAGGTTAAGGAGTTGATTGAAAAGTGTAATAAACTGACTTATACCCCTGAAAAAATATCCTATAAAGAAGTGGAGAATGTGAGTTTTTGATGAGGAGATATATGCAGTTTTCTTTTTTATACATTATATTGCAAATAAAAAAGTAATCTATAAATATTCAAGAAAATGAATGTGGAAAGGAGAAAGCTTCTGCATTCATTACTAATTTGTTTGAAAATGAAGAAAACAAAATTGTCATTCTTAGTTGTTTTAGCCGTTCTTGTGCTGAATGCTTGTAATAAGGAAAGTTCAGAGAAGAAACAGGATGCGATTGGTCAGAAGGTTGAAGAGCTTTTAGCTAAAATGACCATCGAAGAAAAAGTTGGCCAGATGGTTCAGTATAGTGGTTTCTACGATGCTACAGGACCTGCTCCAACAGGAGGTAATGCTGAAAAAAAATATGAGCACCTTAAAAAAGGAATGGTGGGTTCATTCCTAAATGTAAGTGGAGTAGAGCAGGTAAAAGCCTTGCAAAAAATTGCAGTGGAAGAGACTCGTTTAGGTATCCCATTGATTTTTGGTTTAGATGTTATTCATGGCCATAAAACACTTTCTCCAATTCCTCTGGCTGAATCGGCAAGTTGGGATATGGAGGCAATAGAAAAATCGGCTCGTATTGCGGCTATTGAGGCTTCAGCGAGAGGTATTAACTGGACTTTTGCTCCAATGGTTGATATTTATCGAGATGCGCGTTGGGGACGAGTAATGGAAGGAGCCGGAGAAGATCCTTATCTGGGTGCAAAAATTGGTGTGGCGCGGGTCAAAGGTTTTCAAGGTGATGATTTATCAGCCAATAATACCATTGCTGCCTGTGCAAAACATTTTGCCGCCTACGGTTTTATTGAGGCAGGAAAAGAATATAATACGGTAGATGTGGGTACCTCAACCTTGTATAATATCGTGTTTCCTCCTTTTAAAGCAGTTGTAGAAGCGGATGTTAAAACGGTGATGAATGCTTTTAATATCGTTAACGGTATTCCTTCAACAGGAAATAAATTTTTACAACGTGATATTTTAAAAGGGAAATGGGGTTTTGAAGGCTTTGTGATTTCTGATTGGGCTAGTGGTTATGAGATGATTGACCATGGTTATGCTAAAGATCTAAAAGAAGCTGCCATGTATGCCGCTAACGCAGGTTCAGATATGGATATGGAGTCCTATGCTTATGTTGAGCATT